>JAYUUK010000310.1:0-3688 GCA_043754595.1 Roseiflexaceae bacterium
CCGAGCTGGCAGTACACCGACGTGCGCGCCCGCCTGACCCGCGTGCAGGCCGGCACGGCACTCGACCGCAGCTATCAGTACGACGCCGAGGACAACGTCACCCAGATCACCAACAACCGCACCGCCGAAATCCAGACCTACGGCTATGCTACCCGCGACCGGCTGACGGGCTGGACGGCGGGCAGCACGACCCAGACCTTCGCCTACGACCTGTTGGGCAACATGACCAGCAAGGCCGGCCAGGCGCGGACCTACGGGGCAAACGCCAACGGCACGGGCGCGGGCCCTAACCAGGCGCGCAGCGTCGGCGGCCAGGCGTTCACGTACGACGCGGCGGGCAATCTGCTGAGCGGGCCGAGCCGGAGTTACGTCTGGGACGGGCAAAATATGCCGCGCCAGGTGACGCAAGGTGGCGTGACCGAGAGCTATCTGACCGGGCCGCAGGGCACGCGGGTGGCGACGCGGCAAGGGACGCTGATTCGCACCACGCTCGGGCCGCTGGAGCAAAACACCGTCCTGGGCGGGAGCACCACCTACCGGACGACGTACAGCGCCAACGGGCAGCCGATCGCGGTGCGTGGGAGCGGCGGGACCACCTATATCCACGGCGACCACCTCGGCAGCGTGGGGGCGACGACCGGGGCGGTGGTGAGCACGACGGAGTATGACCCGTGGGGCGCGGTGCGCTCGGGTGATTCAACGGCGGCGACACGCACAAGCTTCACCGGCCAGGAGCGCGATGACACCGGTTTGCTGAACTATAACGCCCGGCTCTACGACCCAGCCCTGGCCCGCTTCGTCAGCGCCGATGTGGTGGTGCCCGGTACCGCCAGCGGCAGCATGGATGGCGTGCAGATTAAGCCGTTGACCACCAGCTTCGCCGAAGCGCCGTTCCTGATGCAGCTCAATGGGGAGAACCAGCAGCCGTTCTGGTTCGAGATGGATGGACGGAATCAGCAACAGGCCGGGCGCCCGTGGGGGCCCACCAATCCCCAGAGCCTTAACCGCTACAGCTACGTGCTCAACAACCCGCTTAGGTGGACGGATCCGAGTGGCCACTGGGTTCAACGGCACAATGCTTCAGCTGCTCGAATCCAAGCAGTTACGTCAACATTTCAAAGAAAGATAGGAGACATAACAAGCGGGTTGCTTGTGGCAGCCGCTGTGGGAGGTGTTGGATTGGCGCTGATGGGAGGACCTATTGGTGTAGTCGCAGGTGCCCTTGTTGCCAGTTCGTTAGCTGCAGCAAGCCAAGGGTTGCAAAACAGCGCAAATAAAATAGTCGAGCAGCTGAATAAAGCTGCGTATGTCGCAGGCGACGGATATGTTACCACAACCATTACTAATAACACTGTCCTCATTCAAGCTTATAATGGAAGAGGAAAACTGGTAAGCGCTGTATCTGTTTTTGACGTACCCGAAACCGTAACGATGGCACTTCACGAGAGCTTCAAGGAGAATCCATAATGATTAGGTCAATAATTCTAACTTTATTAATATACGTAACAACCGGTATAATTATATTTTACTTCAGTGGATTTCAGATAAAATTATTTATATACCTGATTTTACTTTTTTTAGCCACATCAATATCATTAATTATAGGGAACTATGTCAGGAAATCATTAAAATAGGTTAATTATTAATATTTTTGAATTATCAGGAGTTTTGCTCGTAATAATCAAATATTGATGAATAATTGCGCATATTGCCGGATCCTCTAATTCATGCTGCACGTAGCACGAAATAATGTCGCCTCGCACGCGATAGAGCGTTTGTTTTGCACGTACGGCAGCCGCCTTCAATGCGAGCCAGTGTATCCTCTCCACAACCCTGGGATCAGGTCAGGGGCGGCGTGGTCGTGCGTGATCGCTCGGCAATGATGACATCCAGCGACGGGGTGGTGTCTGACGCGGCCAGGGCGATCATCAACACGGCCACGTGCGACCAGTTAACGGGCTGTGACGTGCATGCAGCGTAGACTGTGATCCGTTTGAAGACGATTCAAAATGATAGACAACGCCTTCCAACACCAACAGCTGCCGACTGCGCGATCGAAACTGGCCGTGCGCCGGGGCATAATTCTTTTCGGATTGGTGCTGTCTGCAATTTTTGTCGCTCCTGCTGTTGGGCAACTCGTCAACAATACCCGCGCGATATGTCCGACGGGCATTGACCTCCACTATGACACACGATTTGCGCCTGCCGCCTGGCGTTGGATCGTACGTTATCATCACGACCCGCTGTTTTTACGCGGACGGGTCGATGTGACAACACTTCAACCGGTCGGCTGGGAGTGGTTTCAACTGAGTGGTGACACGCCGGTAGCGCGTCCACATTGTGGACTTGTTGCGCCAGTTGTGTTCGACCCAACGAAATAGCGTCGGTGCATCGTGAGCGTTTTGCCCGTCGCACATGCTCAGGAACGTTGGTGTATGTTCTCAAATCACTGGATTACGAAGTCCTCCGTTCATCGCTTCGGATGTTTCCTACGTGGCTAAGTCTATCGGCGCTCCTCACCGCCCAGTGCGCCGCGACCGGCGCACCGGCACCACCACCGAGCCCTTCGTCACCGATGCGTTTGCGACGATTGGCGCGAACTGGACCCAGACCAACAGTGCCACATTCAATGACAGCGGCAACAGCGTGGCGCGGATCAGCGGCGCGACCGGCGCGCTGCGGCGGTCGGTCGCCGACCTGCGCAACGGCAATCGGGTGCGCGTGCGCTTCCGGACGAGTAGCACCACGAGCAACGCGCACCTGCTGCTGGAGGTGCCAGGGAGCGGGGCGAGCTACCGGCGCTTCGAGATCTATGTGCTGGGCGGCAAGGTGTTTGGCACCTTCACCGCCGACGGGACGACGTACGCGCCGGCGACCGAGGTGCTGAGCAGCGTGGCGGCCAATACCTGGTACGTGGTTGAATTAGCGGTCGACGATGTGGTGGGGATGGGGGCGCGGATCTCCCCCGAGGGCAATCCGGCCGCCGGGGCGACCTACGTGGCGCAGCTGCCGCCCGGACTGGCCTGGCGGTTTGCCGCCACGGTCCAGAACACCAGTGTCAACGCGGATATCGATGACTATCGCGAGATCCGTGGCGCGGATATGGCGTATACCTATGACACGGTCGTCGATAGCGCGGTCAGCACCAATCCGATCGGGCGGCTGACCCGCGCGGTCACCAGCAATGGCGCGATCGCCAGCGTGACCCAGGATTTCGGGTATGATCTGCGCGGGCGGCAGACAGCAATGCGGCAGATCGTCGGCAGCGTCGCGACGCTGCGGCTCGACCAGGTCCATGACACGGCGGCCGATAGCCTGCTGCGGCAGTAAACGTATACCTATGGATCGACGGTCGATACCCAGACGTCTACCTACGATTCGGCCTGGATGGCGAGCGGGTTGAGCAGCACGCTGGCCGGGACGCTGCTCAGCAACGGCAGCTTCACGGCGCTGGGTCAGCCACTGACCTGGACGTTGGGCAGCGGCCTGGCGCCGAGCTGGCAGTACACCGACGTCCGCGCTCGCCTGACCCGCGTGCAGGCCGGCACGGCGCTCGACCGCAGCTACCAGTACGACGCCGAGGACAACGTCGCCCAGATCACCAACAACCGCAATGCCGAAGTTCAGACCTACGGCTATGCTACCCGCGACCGGCTGACGGGCTGGACGGCGGGCAGCACGACCCAGA
>JAYUUK010000311.1:0-3688 GCA_043754595.1 Roseiflexaceae bacterium
GGTAGTGGATTGATGCCTATATACCTACTACCGGTAGATTAGCGGAACAATTGAGCTCTGTCGAATAAATGTTCGCCTAGCGGTTTTGGAGAGGATACGTGGAAGGCCCTGTTGTGTCAGAATATCGAGCAATTCTGCTGTGGACTTGGGTGGAGTACGCAGCCGCAGCGCAGCCGCTGCTTGCGAACGGCGCTACATACCGTGTTTTCATTCAGGTCGATGAGATGACGCACAAACGCATCAGGATGCTGTGCTTCAATGCCATATAGCGGAGTGCAAAACGGTTGATGTACTCCGCCGCACGATGCAGCGCATCCCAGTGCGCTCCTGTTCTCCGTTGTGCGCTCAACCGTTTTGCGTTTAGCTATAGGGGTCGAGTGCCGCATTGGGGAAATCCTTCAGATTGTAGGTAACGATGACATTCGCCCGACCAACAATTGCAGCAGCAAGGACGTGGCGATCATCGGGATCGGGTAATCCTGTCATCGAGGGGATCAGCACCTCGTACCCTTTCACAAGCGCATCGCCGATATGTTCGTTCATCTTCTGAATGACGCGATCAACATCTGCTTGCGAGAGATCTGGACGATTTTTGATGAGGCTCCGGCCCCATTCAGCATTGATCTCATCCGTCCATTTCGCACGAAACAGTCCAGTAAGCGCAAGATTCATCAATAAATCGCGCATTGGTGCTGAATATAAAACATTTGCGTCATAAAGCGCCGTAAAGTGCGAGTGATGGGCCATCAGTAGCCAAGCCCTAATGATTGACTCAACTCTGCCAACTCATCGAGACTCTGCTCACGGGCGGCAGTCAGATGTCCACGATACGCGATGACATCGCTGAGCAGGACGCGCCGGTGTGTTCCCACTTTACGGAACGGGATAGTCCCATCTTCGAGCAAACGCACAAGAAACGGGCGCGAGACATTCAATAGATCGGCGGCCTGTTGTGTCGTTAGCTCGGCGTGAGTCGGCAAGATCGTGATCGCCCTGCCCTCCGCCATTTGCGTTAGAATGCTCAACAAAAGGCGAGCGGCCTTTGCTGGCAATCGGATCACTGTATCTGGCTCGATTGAATTTTCATCCTCGAACCGTAGCTGCAACGGCTGGCCTCCATGCAGCCGGATTGAGAGGATGCGGCTCGAGATCTTCGCCTCCTCGGTTTCCTGCTCCGAAGGCAAGATATACTCAATAGGTACTTCGCGAACATAGCTCATACTCTACCCCCTTCATCGTCCTAGTATACAGCATTATCGAAATAAACAAAAGGTCTTCGATCTATGTCAGGGCCGCCCACGCCAGGCGCAGCACATCGTCCACTTGGTCGTAGCCGTCGAGCGCGAGGGCCTCATCGAGCGTGAGCCAGGATGCGGCGTCGATCCCCTCCTCGGCCTGGAGCGTCAGCTCGTAGCTGGTGGCGCGCAGCAGGAAGAACGCCACGCGCTTCTCGTAGAGTCGGCCCTTGCGGGTCGTCACGGTGTAGCGGATCTCGCCGAGCGACGCGCCAAGCTCGCCGACGACCCCTGTCTCCTCCTGGGTCTCGCGCAGCGCCGCCGCCACCGCGTCCTCGCCGTCTTCGAGATGCCCCTTCGGCACCGTCCACCTGCCGTACTGGTCACGGATGAGCAGCATCCGCGGCGGCGCTGCGTCGTCGCGGTAGACGATGCAGCCGGCGGCGTGGGGGTGGGTCGTCTCACTCATGCTGGCCTCGCTATTCGCGGTACAATACAGCAGCCTGTAGCTGCAAAAGTATAGCCTATTCTGCGATATGACGGAGGCTGAGACCAATGACCACCATAGCCCTGACCGACCGACCCGAGTGGCGCGCGCTGGCGGCCCACGCCGATACGATGCGCGCCAGGCATCTGCGCGAGCTGTTCGCCGAGGATGCGGCGCGCGGTGAGCGCCTGACCGCCGAGGCCTGCGGGATCCTGCTGGATTACTCGAAGCAGCGCGTCACCGATGAGACGCTGCGGCTGCTGCTGGCGCTGGCTGAGGTCTGCGGGCTGCGACAGCGGATCGACGCGATGTTCGCCGGCGAGAAGATCAATGTCACCGAGGGCCGCGCCGTGCTCCACGTGGCGCTGCGCGCGCCGGTCGGTGAGCAGATTATGGTGGAGGGGCGCGATGTGGTGCCGGATGTCCACGCGGTGCTGGCGAAGATGGCGGCGTTCGCCGAGCGGGTGCGCGCCGGCGACTGGGCCGGCTTCAGTGGGCTGCCGATCGTCAACATCGTCAACATCGGCATCGGCGGCTCGGACCTCGGGCCGGTGATGGCCTACGAGGCGCTGCGCCACTACGCCGAGCGCAGCCTGACCGTCCGCTATGTCTCCAATGTGGACGGCAGCGACTTCGCCGAGGCTACCCGCGACCTTGACCCGGCCAAGACGCTGTTCATCATCTCGTCCAAGACCTTCACCACCATCGAGACCATGACCAACGCTCGCAGCGCCCGCGCCTGGGCGCTCGCGGCGCTCGGCGATGAGGCGGCGGTGGCGCGGCACTTCGTGGCGGTCTCCACCAACGCCGATGCGGTCGCCGCGTTCGGCATCGACACCGCCAACATGTTTGGGTTCTGGGACTGGGTGGGCGGGCGCTACTCGATGACCAGCGCGATCGGGCTGTCGACGATGATCGCCATCGGCCCAGAGCGCTACGCCGAGCTGCTCGACGGCTTCCACGCCATGGACGAACACTTCCGCAGCGCGCCGCTGGCCGAGAACCTGCCGGCGCTGATGGGGCTGATCGGGCTGTGGTACGCCGACTTCCTCGGGGCCGAGACGGTGGCGGTGCTGCCGTACGAGAACTACCTCAAGCGCTTCCCGGCCTATCTGCAGCAGCTGACCATGGAGAGCAACGGCAAGTCGGTGACGCTTGGCGGCGAGCCGGTGACCTACCAGACCGGGCAGATATTTTGGGGCGAGCCCGGCACCAACGGTCAGCACTCGTTCTACCAGCTGATCCACCAGGGGACGCGGCTGATCCCGTGCGACTTTATTGGGTTCTGCCACAGCCTCAACCCCAGCCCGCCGCACCACGATCTACTGATGGCCAACATGCTGGCGCAGGCCGAGGCGCTGGCGTTCGGCAAGACTGCCGACGAGGTTCGCGCCGAGGGGGTGCCAGACGCGCTAGTGCCGCACAAGACGTTCGCCGGCAACCACCCGAGCAACACGCTGCTGCTCGATGTGCTCACGCCGCGCTCGCTCGGCTCGCTGACGGCGCTGTACGAGCACCTGGTGTTCACCCAGGGCGCGGTCTGGGACATCGACTCGTTCGACCAGTGGGGCGTGGAGCTTGGCAAGGTGCTGGCCAACCGCATCGCGCCAGAGCTGGCGTCCGCCGATGAGCCGGCGCTGCGCCACGACAGCTCGACCAACGCGCTGATCCGGCGCTACCGGGCAAATGTCCACAGATAGACACTAATGCCGGGCGGCCGGGCAGGTGTCCACAGATAGGCACAGATAGACACAGATACCGAACTGCGGCGCGCGATGTAATGATGCTAGCCGCGGGCTTCAGCGCGGTTGGATTGAGCGGGGTCTGGGGGCGCAGCGGCGTTGTGCTGAGCGGGGGCTGCGAGCTTCAGCGCCGCTGTGCTGAGCGGGGCTGCGAGCTTCAGCGGCGTTGTGCTGAGCGGGGTCTGGGGCGCAGCGCGGTTGGGTTGAGCGGGGTCTGGGGGCGC
>JAYUUK010000312.1:0-3677 GCA_043754595.1 Roseiflexaceae bacterium
GGCATGAGCGGCCGCTTCCAGAGCCACTGGGCCGATTTTGGCGGGCTGAAGCACCCTAACCAGCTGTTGGCCGAGATGCCGGGCATCTTAGCCCACGCCGCGCAGGCCGACCTCGGCGACCAGCTGCCGCCAAATGGCAGGCTCGACCCGGCGGTCTACCAGACGATCGGCATCGCCTACGCCGAGGTGAAGCGGTTGGAGCCGTGGCTTCGCGGCGCGGTCCCGGTCACCGAGGCAGCGATCCTGGTGTCCGGCGACCCGCTCGACGATATCGGCACGGCCCACGCGGCGCTGACGGCCCCAAACGGCCCGGCGGTCTTCGGGCTGACGAAGCTGCTGATGGAGCTGCACATCCAGTTCGATATCGTCGAGCCGGACCAGGCGTTCGAGCGCTACCGGCTGCTGGTGCTGCCCGACGAGCTGATCGTAGACGAGGCTCTGGCCGAGCGGCTGCGCGCCTACATGGCCTCAGGCGGCGCCATCATCGGCTCGCACACCGCCATGCGCCTCGCCGGCGGCGACGCGCTGTGGGCCGGTCTCGGCGCGACCTACGCCGGGGAGTCGCCGTTTACGCCGGCGTATCTCAAGCTCGGCGCAGATACATTGTGGGATGGCCTGCCAGACTACGAATACGCGCTGTACGAGGGGACCGCACGCTGGCAGCCGGCGGGCGAAGGGTCGGCGCTGGCGAACGTCGGCGTGCCGCTGTTCCAGCGTAGCGGGGCGCACTACACCAGCCATATGCAGACACCGGTGGATCATATCACGGACGACGTGGCGGTGGCGGCGGGCGATCGGGTGGCCGGCGCGGCGTTCCCGATCGGCAGAAGCTACTTCCAGCACGGCTACTGGATCTACCGCGAGGTCTTCGCCAGGCTGCTGCATCGGCTGCTGCCGGAGCCGCTCGTCGAGACGAATGCGCCGCTCTCCGCCGAGGTGACCGTGACTCATCAGGCCAAGACCGCCGACCACGGCGAGCGCTGGCTGGTACACATCGTCAATTTCTCGCCGAACCGCCGTGCGCCAGGCCACCCGGACTTTCTCGAAGACCCGATCCCGCTGCGCGATGTGCGCCTGCTGCTGCGCGCCCCCGCCAGCTTCGCCTCGGCACACCTTGCCGGCAGCGGCGCGGCGCTCCCCCTGACCGGCGGCGAAGGCGCGTGGGAGACCGTCGTCCCCGAGGTGCGCTTCGGCGCGATCGCGGTGTTCGAGACCGCTGGGGAACCAGCGAACTAAAGAATCAGGGAGTGTGGGAACCAGCATTCGCGCAGATGAGCGAAGATGAGCGGACAAACAATGCCCGGTATCTGTGCCTATCTGTGCCTATCTGTGGACAAACAATGCCCGGAGGAACCAATGCTCACCACCGAACAGCGCGCCTTTTATGAAGAGAACGGCTACCTGCTCGTCAAGGCCATGTTCAGCCGCGAGGAGGCGGCCGCACTGCGCGCCGAGGCCCACGCGCTGGCCGCCAGGCTCTCCGCCCTACGCTCGATCGACGCCACCTGGGGTAGCGCCCGCGAGCTCGCCGGTCGCAGCGACACTGTGCTGCTCCACTGCCACGATGTCCAGTTCTACTCGGCGCACTTCAGCCGCCTGATCGTGGACGAGCGGCTCACAGCGGCGGCGTCAGACATCATTGGCTCGCCTAATGTCCAGCTGCACCACACCAAAATGTTCATCAAGCCGCCCGAGAAGGGCTCGCCGTTCCCTATGCACCAGGACCAGCCGTTCTTCCCGCACGCCAACCACTCCATGATCGCGGCCGTCGTCCACTTCGACGACGCGCCGATCGAGAAGGGCTGCATCCGCGTCGTCCCTGGCTCGCATAAGCTCGGCCCGCTGCCACACCTTCCTGAACATAGCTGGCACCTGCCGTTCGCGCAGTACCCGGTCGATTCGGCTACACCATGCCCTGCCGAGGCCGGCGATGTGCTGTTCTTCAGCTATCTCACCATCCACGGCTCTGGGATCAACGTCAGCCAGGAGGCGCGCACCACCGTGCTCATTCAGCTGCGCGACCCAGCGGACCCGCCGACGCTCAAGACCCACGAGTCGCGCGGGCAGGGCATGATCCTGCGCGGCATCGACCCGCTCGCGCCGCGCTCCGAGCCGGCCGAGACGGCCGCACAGACCATGGGCGGCACCATGATGAGCGGGTAATCTGCCCGTCTGTGCGGCATTCGCGCAGATGAGCGAAGATGAGCAGTACATTTGCGAGCACAGCAAGCTGTACACGGCCTATCTGTGGACGATCTGCCCGGCCGTGCGGCCTTCGCGGCTTCGCGTGAGGTGGTGCCCAAATGTGCAGCCATGAGTGTCTGTACTACGCGGCGGTGGCGACGCGCGATCTCTGACTATCAGCCTACGCGGCTATCTCCTCGATCGCCAGCATCGGCTGGATCTCGCGGCGGCGGTCGAGATGTATCGCAAGATGCGCGACGAGCCGAACCCGCCGACGATGTGGTTCCCGATGGACGAGGTGCTGGCGCGGCTGCCGGTGGCGCTCACCAGCATGCGCGCGTGGGTCGAGCAGCACCGCGCCGCGTTCGAGCGCTAGCAGATCATTTGTCGCCAAGATTCAGCCGCGCGAAGCCAGTTTGACGCAAAGGCGCAAAGGCGCAAAGGCGCAGGCTGTTCCGCATTCGCACCAATTCGCGGAGATGAGCGGATTGATCTGCCCGGTCTGCCCGGCTGTGCGGCATCTAGGGGCGCAGCGTGCTGCGCCCCTAGATGCCTGGCCCGACATCCGTGGACAGATCCGCCAGGCTCATACCCGCAGCGTCGATGCAGACGCGACATACACGTGGTCGGGGTGGGTGTAGCCCTCCAGCATCACGTCGGCCTCGTGGCGCATCCCCAGCTTCATCGCTACCTTGACTGACGCGCTGTTACCTGGGTCGATCAGCGCGACCAGCCGGCTCAGGCACAGCACATCGAATGCGTGGTCGCGCACGGCCAGCGCCGCCTCAGTGGCGTAGCCAGCGCCCCACGCCGAGCGCAGCAGCCGGTAGCCCAACTCGACCTCCGGGCGGCCATTGATATCTGGCATGCGGCTGAGGCCGCAGTACCCGATCACCGCCTTGCGCTCGCGCTCGACGACGGCGTAGCGGCCAAAGCCCCATCCCTGCGTCTGCTCGATTATGCGGGCGCGGACCCAGCGCTCGACCCAACGCGCATCTTGTGCGCCGTCGCCAAAGCGCATCACCTCGGCGTCGCCGAAGAGCGCGGCGAGCGGGAGGGCGTCGAGCAGGTGCAGCGGCCGCAGGATGAGCCGCGCGGTGGTGAGTGTGATCATCGGGGAAAGCGAAGCGCTAGCAATTGCTGTCGGCCCTTCGTCTTGGCTGAGCTAGACCGCATGGCACGAAATGAACTTGTTTCACCAAGCGCACGCTGAGCGGGCGTTGCGATCGCCACCCAGACGATCGCGCATTCGGTTCGTGCGACCGTATCGGCCGCGTTCAGCACCACCCGATCAATGCGCATGCCGATGAGCGCCGCTTGGTCTTCGGACGTCGCATCGGTGATCGTGCGCGCCCGCTCGACCCGGGCAACCAAGTCGCTGATCTGACTATCGTGCAGTACGGCATCATAGTACTGCAATCGCTCGGTGCGATCAAGTTCACCGATCGCGTGATCGATGCGATGGAACTCGGCAATAATCGCTGAGTCCTTGA
>JAYUUK010000313.1:0-3661 GCA_043754595.1 Roseiflexaceae bacterium
GCGGCGGCGGCGGCGGCGGCGCAAGCGATGGGATCATCCTGCCGCCGACGCCAGCCGACGGCTCGCTCATCCCGGTGCCGGTGCCAAACAATCCGCCGCCGGCAACCGCGATCCCCGCTCGCCGCCCGACGTCCGCGAGTCGCCCGGGGCAGCCCAACCGCCCGCCCGCGACCGGCGTGCCTTCCAATGCTACAGCGGCCGCCAACGCGCCCTCGGTCGTACCGAGCGCCGTGACGGCCAGCGGCGACGGGGTGTTCTTCCGTCTCGCCAGCGACTGGGGCAGCGCCTTCGCCGGTCAGGAGGTCAACTATGTCATCGTCGTCAAGAACACCCGCGCATCAGGCGACCTGAACGATGTGCTGGTCTCCAGCGCGCTGCCCTCCAATCTGTCGATCGTCAGCTCGGACTCAGACCGTGGCGACCCGCAGGTGGCGGGCAACCGGCTGACACTCAAGCTGCCGACCCTCGGGCCTGGTCAGAGCGTCGAGATCGCCGTCAAAACGAAGATTAAAACCGATGTTTCGCCGAGCACCAGGATCGTGGCGCAGTCCGACTTGACCTTCGCCGGCCTGTCGGTGCCGCTCTACTCCAACTTGGTCACCGTGCTGGTGGTGAGCGCCAACGCCGGCAACGGCACGCCATCGCCCACCGTCACCGCCACGGCCGGCCTGCCGACGACCCGGCCAACCGGGACGGTCAACCCGTACCCGGCGCCGGTGACCGGCACACCAGCGACGGCGACGATGCTGCCAACTGGTGGCACGGCGACGCCTATCGTCAGCACTGTCACGCCAACCGCGACCGGCACGGCACAGCCGATCACGACGCCCGTACCGACGCCGTCCATCCAGCCGCCGCGACCGCCGCTCCCCTACACCAGCACCGGTCTCCCGCCGACGCTCGGCATCGTGCTGCTGGGTATGACGCTCGGGGCGCGCACCTGGCGGCTCAAGCGCGCCAAGGAGCGGCTGTAATCTATGTGGCTGATCGTGGGCCTCGGCAACCCTGGTGAGGAGTACGCCAGCACGCGTCACAATATCGGATTCATGACGATCAGCGCGCTGGCGCGCCGCGAGCGGCTGGAGTTCAGCGGCAAGCGCGCCAACGCCAGGATCGCCGAGGGGACGATCGGCGGCGAGAAGGTCTGCCTCGCCAGGCCGCAGACGTTTATGAACCTCAGCGGCCAGGCGGTGGTGGGGCTGGCGCAGTGGTTTAAGCTCGATGTCAAACAGCGTCTGGTGGTGGTCTACGACGACTTCGACTTGCCGTTCGGGGTACTGCGGCTGCGGGATCGCGGCAGCGCCGGCACTCACAACGGTATGAAGTCGATAATAGGGCAGCTCGGCCACCAGGAGTTCATCAGGCTGCGCATGGGCATCGGTCCAAAGCCGCCAGAGTGGGAGACCACCAAATTTGTCCTCGGCCGCTTCAGCCGCGACGAGCAGGAGCGGCTGCCGCCATTCATCGATCGTGCCGCCGATGCACTGACGCTGCTGGTGCGCGATGGCCTAGTTACTGCGATGAACCGCGTCAATTCCCCGGCTGAGTCTTCGACCTAAGCCGCGTCTACCCGGCTACGGCAGCGCCGCCACCCCACCGCAATGACCTGCGGCTGAACTATAGCAATCCTACGTGAGTTGTAAACGCGCGAAGCGCAGAGCGGGGGTTTGGGGGCCGGGTACCCTCTGGGTGTCCCCAAGATTTCCCCTTTCCCTACGCTGATAGGATTGCTATATCAAAAGCGCCGCGACTCGCACGTCGCGGCCGGTTCAAAACACATTCCATCACACAGTACAACTCAAAGAGAGACGCTACTCAATGCAACACAACATCCATGCCAAACACTGGCGGCTCTTGGCCATGCTCTGCCTCACCCTGCTCGGCGGTGCGCATGCGCTCACCGCGCTCGGAGCCGCTGGCTCGAACATCTTCCTACCACTGGTTCAGGGCGGCGCTGGCTCGGCCGCCCCCCCGTCACCCGACGCACGCTGGTCAGACCCGAAAACATGGCAGAGCGGCCGCGTGCCGGTGGCCGGCGAGCAGGTGACGATCCCGGCCGGTAAGAACGTGCTGCTCGACGTCAGCCCGCCACGGCTCAAAAGCCTGATGATCTCGGGCTCGCTGGTGTTTGACCAACAAGATCTGGCGCTCGACGCCGGCTGGATCATGCTCCACGACGGCGCGCTCTCGATCGGCAGCGAGGCGAAGCCGTTCGCCAATCGGGCGACGATCACCCTCTTTGGGAGCGATCCGAATGAGAGCGTTATGTCAATGGGGACGCGCGGCATCCTGCTGATGGGCAAGAGCCGGCTCGATATCTTCGGCAGCGCGCCGGCGGTGGCCTGGACGCAGCTCAGCGACCACGCGGCGGCCGGCGCGACGCAGCTCACCCTGAATGAGACGACGACCTGGAAGGCCGGCGACCAGCTCGTGATCGCGCCGACCGATTTCTACAGCGTGGGCGCCACCGAACAGCGCGACGTCGCATCGGCGAGCAGCAGCACGGTCGGTCTGCGCGCCGGGCTCCAGCTGTCGCGCTGGGGCAAGCTCCAGTATATCGGCGCGGCGGGAATGACCCTGACGCCCACGACATCGGTGACGATGCTGACGCTCGATGAGCGTGCTGAGGTCGGCAACCTGACCCGCAACGTCGTGATCCAGGGCGCAGACGACGCGCTGTGGAGCGGCCAGGGCTTCGGCGCGCACATCATGGCCATGGAGGGCAGCACCATCCACATCAATGGGGCCGAGCTGCGGCGGGTCGGGCAGCGCGGGCTGACAGGCCGCTACCCGGTCCACTTCCACGGCCTGAGCTACCGCGCCGACGGTACGATTCTGGCCGACACCAGCGGCCAGTTTGTGCGCAACGCGTCGATCTGGAACTCGCAGAACCGTTGCATCGTGCTGCACGGTACCAACGGCGTGCAAATCACGAACAATATCTGCTACAACATCGTCGGGCACGCGATTTTCCTGGAGGATGGCGTCGAGCGGCACAACATGTTTGATCACAACCTGGTGCTCAGGGTGCGCAACCCACAGGCTGGCAAGGAGCTGCTCAAGCACGAGGGCGACGTCTTCTCCGGTGGGTCGTCCGGCTTCTGGCTTACAAACCCGGATAACGTCATGCGCAATAACGCCGTGGCGGACGCACAGGGCAACGGCATCTGGTATGCGCTCCCCAAGCAGCCACTCGGCCTGTTCCACAGCGCGAAGATTTTCGCGCCGATCCACACCAAGTTCGGCAGTTTTGAGAATAACAGCACCCACTCGAACCACGTCATCGGTTTGCAGCTCGACTGGGCACCGACCGATGATACCGGCGAGATCTCGCCACTCTCCTACCGGCCCACCGCCGACGGCAAAGACCCTGGCGATGTGGCGTTCGAAGCTTCGCTGCCATTTAGCATCAGCCGGCTCACCAGCTACAAAAACGACGGCACCGGGCTGTGGCATCGGCAGGGCGGCGGGACGTTGGACCGCGCAGTGGTGGCAGACAACCCGAGCACCGCGTTCCAGGGCTCGGCCAACTGCAAGATTATTGGCTCGGCCTCGGTCGGCAACAGCCTGGGGGTGGTGGTGGTAGCACGGTAGAACGTAGAACAGAGAGCGGAGAGCGGAGAACAACGTGGTTGTTCTCCGCTCTTTACATCTATGTTTA
>JAYUUK010000314.1:0-34222 GCA_043754595.1 Roseiflexaceae bacterium
GCGCAAGGGGCAAGCACAGAATACCTGGTGCGCTGCGCGGGGCGGGAGGTATGGCGAGGAACCCTCCATAGTTCGATTGTGCGCTGCGCGGGGTGGGGCGGGAGGTGTGGCGGGGAACCCTGCACAGTTTCATTTTTATTATGCGCTGCGGCGCTGTCGCGCCACAGCGCACAGCACCCAAGCATAAGGAGACCGAAATGCGCTACGGCGTCTGTGTCCCGCCCGAGCAGATCGGCGTCGCCGCCGCCGCCGGCTTCGACTTCTGCGAGCTCCCAGCGCGGGCCGTACTGCCGCTCGCTAGCGACGCCGATGCTGCGGCGTCGCTCAGCGCCATCGCCGCTGCGCCGCTGCGCCCTGAGAGCTTCAACAGCCTGATCCCCCCCGAGCTGCCGCTGTGCGGTCCGGCGGTAGACCGAGACGCGCTGCGCGTCTACCTAGCTCGCGCTTTCGGCCGCATGGCCGCGCTCGGCGCATCCGTCGCGGTGCTCGGATCGGGCGGCGCGCGCCGCATCCCAGAAGGTTACCCGCGCGATCTGGCGCTTGATCAGCTCGCCGACGCGCTGGGGCTGGCTGGGGATCTCGCGGCGCGCGCCGGCGTGGCACTGGCTATCGAGCCGCTCAACCGCGGCGAGTGTAACGTCTTCTGCACCCTGGCAGAGACCCGCGGCTTCATCGCGGCGCGCGGTCTGCGCGGTCTCTCGCTGCTCGCCGACTTGTACCATATCGAGGTCGAGCGTGAGCCGCTATCCGAGGTGGTCGCGGCAGGCCCGCTGATCGTCCACGTCCACACCGCCGGCGGCGGTCGCCGCAGCCCAGCCGTGCCCGGCTACAACTACAGTGGTCTGCTGGCGGCGCTCGCACAGATCGGCTACGATGCCAGGGTCTCGGCTGAGTGCTCCTGGACCGACCTCGCCGCCGAGGCCCCCGCGGCGCTGGCGGCGATGATGAGGGGATGAAGCGGTGAAGAGATGGAGCGACCGGGACGGCGCGCGGGGGTGAGCCGGAGGGGCGAAGCACGCGCCGCTAGCGCATGCCGGTCAGGCGACCCATGCGCGCTCGCTTCGCCCAGACAGACGGCGCGCAACGACACAAGGAGAATACCATGCGCCTAGCCTTCACGACGTTGGGGTGCCCTGACTGGACGCTTGAGCGGGCGATCGCGGCGGCCGAGGAGTACGGCTACGAGGGGATCGAGCTGCGGCTGCTCGACGGCGAGGTGATCACGGCCGCGCTCGCCGTCGAGCAGCGCGAGCGAGTCGCGCGCTGCCTCGCCCAGAGCCGCATCGCGCTGGTCTGCCTCGACACGTCGGTGCGGCTGGCGCAGCCCGATCCGCAGCTTCACGCCGAGCAGCTGGCCGAGGGCCGTGGCATGCTCGATCTGGCCGCGCGCTGGGGCGCGCCGATGATCCGGGTCTTCGGTGGCCCACCGCCCGAGATCGCGCAGGATAAAGCTGAGCGGGCCGCCGCCGAGATGCTGGCGCTGCTGGCGGATCGCGGTCGCGAGCTGGGCGTTGCGGTGATGCTTGAGACGCACGACGCCTTCTCGCGCAGCGATTCTGTCGCGCGGGTGCTGGCGCAGGTTCCCTCGGCCCACGCCGGCGCGCTGTGGGATACGCTTCACCCCTGCCGCTTTGGCGAGCAGCCAGCCGAGACTCTGGCTAATCTGCGCGGCAGGGTGCTGCACGTTCACATCAAGGATGGGCGCCCGCCGGCGGATGGCGGCGAGAGCTGGGATCTGACGCTGCTCGGCGATGGGGCTGTGCCGTTTGCGTCGATCTTCGCCGCGCTGCGCGATGTTGGCTACGATGGATGGCTGGCGGTGGAGTGGGAGAAGAAGTGGCACCCGCGGCTCGCGCCGCCGGAGGTCGCGCTGCCGCAGCACATCGCCGCGCTGCGCACGCTGCTCTAGTGTAAGGAGATATGCATGCCGACCATCAGTGCTTTTGGCGATGAGATCGCCGACGACCTGGAGACACAGATCGCAGTGCTCGCCAGCGAGCAGATCCGCTTCATCGAGTTTCGCGGGGCCTGGGGGAAAAATATTCTGGATCTGGATCGCTCCGAGCTCGCGCGCGCCGACGAGTTGCTGCGCGCAAGCGGCTTCGGTCTCTCGGCGATCGCCAGCCCGATCGGCAAGTCATCGCTCGACCAGCCGCGCAGCTTTGAGCAGCAGCGACTGGATCGCGCCGCCGCCGCCTGCGATGCGCTGGGGACGCGTCTGGTGCGGGTGTTCTCGTTCTACTATCAGCCGCAGAGCGCGGAGGCGGCCCGCGCTGAGGTGCTGGATCGGATGGGGTTGCTGGCGGCGCGCGCCGCAGCGCTCGGGCTGACACTGGTCCACGAGAATGAGAAGGAAATCTTTGGCGATACCGCCGAGCGTTGCGCCGATCTGCTGGCATCAGTTGACTCGGCGGCGCTGCGCATGGCATTCGACCCGGCGAATTTTGTGCAGTGCGGCGTCCGCCCGATGTCCACCGCCTGGCCGCTGCTGTGCCCATATGTGACGCACGTCCATATCAAAGACGCCAGCATGGCGGATGGCGCGGTGACGGTGGCGGGCGATGGCGACGGCGATCTGCCGGCGCTGCTGGCGGCGCTTCACGAGCAGGAGTACGATGGCTTCCTCACGCTCGAGCCGCATCTGGCGGTGGCGGGGGCATTTGGTGGCTTCAGCGGCGAGCCAGAGATGCGCCGCGCCATCGCGGCGCTACGACAACTCCTAACACAACTATGATACAGAATATGCTATACTGCAAAAGATGAGAGTCAGTTAAATCCTATGTTATGAGGTCTGCCAATGCGGCGTCTGTTCGTCATCCTCACGCTCGTTTTATTCGGCTCAGCCCTGCTCACCCCCCCAACTTCTACCGCCGCTCCGCACACCGCGAGCTACGGCGGGCTGGCATATCGCTACTTCCCAGAGACCAGGCATATCATCTCTGGCGAGTTCAAACGCTTCTATGATGCCAATGGTGGGCTCGAGACGTACGGGATGCCGCTGACCGAGGTGTTCACCGAAAATGCGGCCCAGATCCAGTACTTCGAGTACGCCCGCTTCGAGATACCCTCCAACCCGGCCGGCCGTGGCGTCGTCTCGCTCGCGCTGCTCGGCAGCGATCTCGCCGTCGGCCGCGATGCCGAGCCAGCCTTTCAGTGGCTTGGCGCGAGCCCGTCGCCCGACCGCACGTTTTTTGGCGAGAGCGGCCACACCATTGGCGGTGCGTTCGCCTGGTTCTGGAACAATCGCGGTGGGGTGCAGGCGTTTGGCTTCCCAGTCTCCGAGGAGCTCACCGAGGCCAGCCCCGTCGATGGCGCGCCGACGCTGACGCAGTATTTTCAGCGGGCGCGCTTCGAGTTGCGCCAGAATGAGGCCGGCGAGTACATTGTGACGCGGCTGCCGCTCGGCCGGCGCTCGCTGGAGACCCGACCCGATGTCGTCGCGCTGACCGCCGGCGTGCCGCCGATGATGCTGCTCGGCTCGGCTTCGAGCCGCTTCAATGGCTCGTCCTACGAGCGGCGCACCAACATCCAGCGCGCCTCAGCGCTCTTCAACGGTGTGGTGGTGCAGCCAGGCCAGGTCCACTCGTTCGCCGCTGCCTCGGATTTCTCGGCGTCCGCTGGGTTCGTCGAGGGCTATGGCATCGTCGGCGATACGGTGGAGAAGGTGATCGGCGGCGGTCTGTGCCAGGTCTCCACCATGATGTTCCGCGCCGTGTCGAACGCCGGGCTGCAGATCGTCGATCGGACGGGCCACAGCCACGTGGTCTACTTCTATGAGGATTTCCCCGGCTTCGATGCCACGGTCTCGACGCCAGAGATCGACTTCAAATGGCGCAATGACTCGAAATCGCCGGTGCTGATCGTCTCGGATGTGGATATGGCGCGCTCGGTGGTGACGTTCGAGCTCTACGGGACGAGCGATGGCCGATCGGTGACGTACGCTGGCCCCAATATTCGCAACCGCACCAAACCAGGGACGCCGTTGTGGAAGTTCGACCCGACGCTCAAAAACGGCGAGCGCAAACAGCTGGTTCACGGGCGCGGCGGGATGGACGTCAACTATATCCGGACGGTGGTGCGCGGGGGGCAGCAGATCGGGCGCGATGATTTCTACACCCACTACGACCCGTGGGTGGATTTTTACCTGTTTGGGCCGGGAGTCACCCCGCCGGCAGGCGTTCGCGTGATCCGCTAATCTGGAACCGCTGCATCGACTCTGCGTATATAGACGTGTAATAGAGTAGGTGTGTAGCAGGTGAACTCTCACGTAGAAGGAGCGCGCTCATGATGGTTCAAGGTGTCTCGATCGGCGACATGATCAAGCAGAGCCAGGAAGTTCTGACCAAGCCGAGCATCGAGACGTTCGAGCGCTTCGAGCGCGGCGGCGGTCAGCGCGAGGCGCTGACGTACGTCGGTGTGGCCTCGCTGGTGGCGGCGGTGATCGCCGGTCTGATCGGCCTGATTGGCTTTGGTAGCGCTGCTGGCTTTGGCGGTGGTCTGCTTGGCGCAGTCTTCGCGTTCCTGCTGACCCTGATCGTCAGTGTGCTGGGCTTCTTCGTTAGCGCCTTCATCGTCTACACCGTCGGTAAGTGGCAGGGCGGCACCGGCACGCAGGACGAGGTGTTCTACACCTATAGCTTGTTCACCGCGCCGCTGGTGGCGGTCAGCAGCGTGCTCAGCCTGATCCCGATCCTCGGTGGCATCGCGCAGCTAGTGCTCGGTATCTACCAGATCTACCTCGGCTATCTCGGCATCCGCGCCAGTCATAACGTTGGGCAGAACCAGGCCATCATCACTATGGTCATCGCTTTCATCGTCCAACTGCTGATCGGGTTTGTCATCGCCGCGATATTCGGTGCCATCGCGCTCGCGATCGGCGCGGCTTCGGGCGCGCTCAATAACTGATCGTAACGGCGGCTTCACAGGACGGCGCGGGGATAATCCCCCGCGCCGTTTGTGTTTCATCCGGCGGCACGCTCTGTGCGTATCATTTGTGAAACGTGGTACAAGTACGGAGCGACGCGATGACCGGCGATGATTTGCTGACCGAACTGCTCGAACGGCGAGCGATAGAGAGCGCGCCGATGCACAGTGCCGCGCCGATGGTTCACCTGGACCGTGTGGCCAAATCGTTCATCGAGGGCGGGCGCGAGCGCACGGTGCTGCACGAGCTGACCGCGAGCTTCGGCGCAGGCGAGTTTGTCGCGCTGGTCGGCAAGAGCGGCTCGGGCAAGAGTACGCTGCTCAATCTCGTCAGCGGGATCGATACGCCCAGCGCCGGCGATGTGTGGGTGAACGGCCAGAATATCACGCGGCTCGGCGAGCGCGAGCGGACGCTGTTTCGCCGTAGCAGTATCGGCTTTATCTTTCAGTTCTACAATCTGGTGCCGACGCTGACGGTGCTCGAGAATCTGCTGCTGCCGCTCGAGCTCAACGGCCTGAATAAGCCCAGCGAGCGGTCGCGGACCAGCGAGCTGCTGGACTACGTCGGCCTGGCGGACCGCGCGGCCACGTACCCGGATAAGCTCTCGGGCGGCGAGCAGCAGCGCGTGGCGGTGGCGCGGGCGCTGGTCCACGACCCGCTGCTGGTGCTGGCCGACGAGCCGACCGGCAATCTGGACGAGGAGACCGGCGGGCGCGTGCTCGGTCTGCTCGATACCCTGACCCGCCGCGCCGGCAAGACGCTGCTGATGGTGACCCACAGCCCCGATGTGGCGGCCATGGCGGATCGGGTGTTTCGCATGGCGGAGGGGACGATCACGGTCGACCGGGATGCGAAGTAGGTAGCCAGTAGCCAGTAGCAGCGAATAATCCGCTCATCTGCGCTCATCTCCGCGAATGTCAGACGGAGCGCAGCGATCGGGACGCGCAGCGACTGAGATGGAGTGCAGCGGCCGCGCAGCGACGCTATCACGCTGTCATGCCGAAGGTGGCCGGCGTCTCTACCACTTCGACGTTGCGTGCACCGTGTGCGATCGATCCTGGACGCGGTCTCAATCGCGCAGGAGTCGCCCGCCACCGGTGTAGCGACCGGGACGCGCAGGAAGTAGCCAGCTGTCAGTAGCAAGACGCAGCGACCGGGACGCGCAGGAAGTAGCCAGTGGGAAGTAGCAAGGCGCAGCCACCGGGACGCGCAGGAAGTAGCCAGTGGGAAGTAGCAAGGCGCAGCCACCGGGACGCAGATACTAGATACTATGAAGCTATCAATACTCACACTCACCTCGCTCCGACATCTCATCCGGCACCCGTGGCAGTTCGCGCTGGCGATCCTCGGGGTGGCGCTTGGGGTGGCGGTGGTGGTGGCGATCGATCTGGCGAACCAGAGCGCGCGCGTGGCGTTCTCGCTCTCGACTGAGACGATCGCCGGCAGGGCGACGCACCAGATTGTCGGTGGGCCGAGCGGTCTGCCGGACGATCTCTACCGGCGGCTGCGGGTCGATCTCGGCGTGCGCAACAGCGCGCCAGTGATCGAGGGCTATGTCACCACGCCGCGCTACCCTGGGCTGACGCTGCGCGTGCTCGGCATCGACCCGCTGGCCGAGGGGCAGTTTCGCCCGTATACCACCGGCGGCGCGGGCGGCCAAGGCAGCCCGACGTCATTCTTCACCGAGCCGGGGGCGGCGCTGCTGGCGGGGCAGACCGCCAAGCAGTATGGCATCGGCGGCGCTGTGCTGCGGCAGCCGGTAGATCTGGCGCTGGAGATCGGCGGGCGCGCCGCATCGACGCGGGTGGTCGGGCTGATCGAGCCGGAGGACGAGGCGAGCCGCCGCGCGCTCGATGCGCTGCTGGTGACCGATGTGGCGACGGCGCAGGAGTGGTTTGGGAAAGTCGGGCGGCTGGACCGGATCGATCTGATCCTGCCACTCGGGGCCGCTGGAGATGCGCAGATCGCTGCGATCAAATCCATCCTGCCGCCTGGCGCACAGATCACCACGCCACAGGTGCGCTCCAACGCCTTGCAGCAGATGACGTCAGCTTTCGAGCTCAATCTTTCGGCGCTCAGCCTACTGGCGCTGGTAGTCGGCATGTTTTTAATCTACAACACCATGACCTTCTCGGTGGTACAGCGGCGCGGGCTGCTCGGCACGCTGCGCTGCCTGGGCGTGAGCCGCGCCGAGGTGCTGCGGCTGGTGCTCGGCGAGGCGCTGCTGGTCGGGTTGGTCGGCTCGCTGGCCGGGATCGCGCTCGGAATCGTGCTCGGGCGCGGCCTCGTCGGCCTGGTGACGCAGACGATCAACGATCTGTACTTTGCGGTCTCGGTGAGCGGCCTGGCGATCTCGCCGTTGCCGATCATCAAGGGCTTCGCGCTCGGCATGGGAGCTACGGCGCTGGCGGCGGCGGTGCCGGCGCTTGAGGCGACGCTCACGCCGCCGCGGACGGTCATCAGGCGCTCGTCGTACGAGGAGCGGGTGCTGGCTGGCGTGCCGCTGGTGGCGCTCGGTGGGCTGGCGGCGATGGCGCTCGGCGTGGTGGCGATGGCGCTGCCAGGCAATAATCTGGTGCTGAGCTTCGGCGGGCTCTTTGCGATCACGATCGGGGCGGCGGCGCTGACGCCGATCGTCACGCTCTGGCTGATGACGGCGGTCCGGCCGCTGGCCGGGCGACTGTTTGGCATGCTGGGGCGCATGGCGGCGCGCGACGTGGTCGCTTCGCTGTCGCGAACTTCGGTGGCGGTGGCGGCGCTGATGATCGCGGTCTCGGTGACGATCGGGGTCGGGCTGATGGTGTCGAGCTTTCGGGTGACGGTGGTGAGCTGGCTGGAGCAGACGATTCGCGCCGATATTTTTGTCTCCGCGCCGAGCACGGCGGCCAACCGGCTGGATACGCCGGTACCTGATGCGTTTGTGGCCAGCGCCGCTGTGGCTCCTGGCGTCGAGCGGGTGCGGCGTTACCGTAGCGTCGATGTGACCGATGACACCGGGCAGTACATCCGGATCGCGCTCGATGTCGCGATGGCCGACCACCAGGTGTTTCAATGGGTCGGCGCGCCGGCTGGCGATGTCTGGGCGCAGTTCGACGGCGGCACCGGGGTGCTGGTCTCCGAGCCGATGGCCTTCAAGCGCAACCTGGCGGTGGGCGATACGATCGCGCTGGTGACCGACCGCGGCGAGCGGAAGGTGAAGGTCGCTGGGGTGTTTCTGGACTACGGCTCTGACCAGGGGGTGCTGATGTTGCCGCTGGATCGCTACCGCGCGTGGTGGGACGACGCGGCGATTACGTCGCTCGGCATCTATCTGCGGCCAGGCTTCGATGTGGAGCAGACGGTAGTGCAGCTGCGGACGCTGGTGCCGTCTGGACAGATCATCAACATCCAGAGCAACCGCACGCTGCGCGAGGCGTCGCTTGCGATCTTCGACCGGACGTTTGCGATCACCAATGTGCTGCAGCTACTGGCGACGATCGTCTCGTTTGTGGGGATCTTGGCGGCGCTGATGGCGCTGCAGCTTGAGCGCTCGCGCGAGCTTGGCGTGCTGCGCGCCAATGGGCTGACGCCACGGCAGCTGTGGGGGCTGGTGCTCGGGCAGACCGGGCTGATGGGGCTGGCTGCCGGGCTGCTGGCGATCCCGGTCGGCACGATGATGGCGGCGGTGCTGGTGTACGTGATCAACAAGCGATCATTCGGCTGGACGCTGCTGTTCCGTCCGGACGCCGGGCTCTACGGTCAGGCGCTGCTGCTGGCGGTGGTGGCGGCACTGCTCGCCGGGCTGTACCCCGCCTGGCGCATGGGGCAGACATCGCCGGCGCTGGCGTTGCGCGAGGAGTGACGCCATAGAGCGGGAGGAGAGGCGCGATGTCACCTGCACAACAGCGGATCGCGATCGTGACCGGCGGCGGGAGCGGGATCGGCGCGGCGGTGGGGCGTTCGCTCGCCGGCGATGGCTGGACGGTGGTGCTGGCCGGCCGTCGCGCCGCGTCGCTGACGGTAGTCGCGGCGAGTGGGGCGGGTCTGCCAGGCGTGTTCGACACGATACCGACCGATGTGACCGACGAGGCGAGCGTGCGCGCCCTGTTCGCCGAGACGGTGCAGCGCCACGGGCGGGTCGACCTGCTGTTCAACAACGCTGGCATCGGCGCACCGGCGGTTGAAATCGACGCGCTGGATCTCGCCGCCTGGAACGCAGTCGTCGCGGTGAACCTGACCGGCGTCTTTCTCTGCACCCGCGAGGCGTTCCGCGCGATGCGGCAGCAGCGGCCGCAAGGTGGCAGAATCATTAACAATGGCTCGATCGCCGCGCATGCGCCCCGGCCACGCTCGATCGCCTACAGCGCTACAAAGCACGCGGTCACCGGCCTCACCAAATCCACCGCCCTCGATGGCCGGGCATTCAACATCGCCTGCGGCCAGATCGACATCGGCAACGCCGCGACCGACATGGCGAGCGGCGCTGCGGCGGGCGCGGCGCAGGCCGATGGCACGGTGCGCCCCGAGCCGTTGATGGATGTCGCCGACGTCGGCCGCGCGGTCTGCTACATGGCGAGTCTGCCGCTCGACGCCAACGTCGCCACGATGACGGTGATGGCGACCGCGATGCCATTTATCGGGCGAGGGTAGGCCGAGTGGATCGACGATCGACGATCGACGATCGACGATCGTCGATTGACGGTCACGCTCTTCAAACTCCGTAGTTCGAGACTGCACTTGGGCGCCGCGTCCACGTCTGGCCCGCAACGCACTACAGATCGGCGTTGTCGGTCATACGATCGCGCTCCCACGTCTCGCCGACGAGGGCGTGGCCGAAGCTGTGGCGTGGCGGTGGTGCGGCGAAATCCGGCGGCGCTATCGAGCGCGCGCCGCGATGAGCACGTCGCTGGCACTGAGCGCGAGTTGTCAGTAGCCAACGCAGTTTGGCGATGTGGGTATCGGTTATAAGGATGGTGCTCAAGCGATTCACGGCATCGGCAGCATCTATCCAGTCGGGGCGCGACCCGCTCGCAGCTACGGCGCCCGCCCTGAGCGGAGCTACGAGGGCGCCGAGTCGCGTCGCTCCGCTCTGCTACCAATGCTGCTCTGTTGCGCATATCTGTGGATTGCATCGCAAGCAGATCGTTGCGTCGAGTGTCATGGGTACATAGCGGTGAGTAGCTGTGGTGTAGCGATATGGCGATCGATTCCCGTTTCTGGATCAAACCGGGTATACTAGCATCCTGAAACATATGAGAGACGCTGCCGCATATCATAGGTTGGGCTGCGAAAACTGTACAGATTCTCCTGCGGGTCTCCCTGATCGAAAGCGGCGACGAGCGGCGGCGAAAAGATCGTCGATGTGAGTGTAAAACGTGAAACATATGCAGAGCGGTGGCTATGCGCTCGCGATCGCTAATCAAAAGGGTGGCGTCGGCAAGACGACCACCACCATCAATCTTGGCGTCGACCTCGCACGTCGCGGCCAGCAGGTGCTAATCATCGACTGCGACCCGCAGGGAAATGCGACGACCAGCCTGGGTGTGAGCAAGCGCAACCTTCAAGGCACGACGTATGACGTCCTGATGGGCGAGATCGGCCTCGATAAAGCTATCCGCACCAGCGGGCGCAGCGGTCTCGATATCGTCCCAGCCGACGAGAACCTCGCTGGCGCGATGGTCGAGCTCGTCAGCGCTGAGCGACGTGAGTACCGGCTCGCCGATGCATTGACCCAAGTGCGCGGCTACGACTGGATCATCCTCGACTGCCCGCCATCGCTCGGACTGATCACGCTCAACGCGCTCTGCGCCACTCAGGGCGTGCTGATTCCGCTCCAGTGCGAATATCTGGCGCTCGAGGGGTTAGCCCAGCTCAAAGGCACGATCGACCGCGTCCGCGAGACGATCAACCATCGGTTGACGATCGCCGGGGTGGTTATGACCATGTATGATGGCAGGACCAACTTGGCGCAGCAGGTCGTAGAGGAGGTGCGGCGCTATTTTCCGCAGCGAATCTTCAACACGCTCATCCCGCGCAGCGTCAGGATCAGCGAGGCCCCAAGCTATGGTCAATCGGTGATAGAGTATGACCCGAACAGCCGAGCGGCGCAGGCCTACACCGCGCTGACCGATGAGCTGCTGCGCCGGGTACAGCGCCCGGCCGCCCACTAGGAGAGCCATGATGAACAGACGAAAAGGCGGGCTCGGCAGCGGCCTCGAAGCGCTGCTGCCAGCATCGGCCGAGAGCGCTGGCGTGCGGCAGCTGCCGATCGATTCGATCAGGCAAAACCCGCGACAGCCGCGCACCGCCTTCGACGAGCAGCAGCTCACCGATCTTGCGGCATCGATCCGCGAGCACGGCATTATCCAGCCGCTGATCGTCACCGAGGCCGAGGATGGTGGCTATGAGCTGATCGCCGGCGAGCGCCGCTGGCGCGCATCGCGGATCGCCGGGCTGGCGACGGTGCCAGCGATCGTCCGCGAGAGCACGCCGCAGCAGCTGCTCGAGCTCGCGCTGATCGAAAACATCCAGCGCGCCGATCTCAACCCGCTCGAAGAGGCCCGCGCCTACCAATCGATGAAAGACGAGTTCGGCCTGAGCGATGATCAGATCGCCAAGCGGATCGGCATCGCCAGCCGAGTCACCGTCACCAACACTCGCCGCCTGCTTAGGTTGCCGGACGAGGCGCAGCGCGCACTACTCGGCGGCGCTATCAGCGCTGGCCACGGGCGGGCGATCCTCAAGGCCGATGCGCCGGCGCTGCAGCAGCAGCTCCTCGATGCGATCGTCACCGGGGAGCTGAGCGTCCGCGATGCCGAGCGTCTCGGCGAGCTCGTGGTGGAGACCGGCGATGTCCGCGAGGCGCTAGTGGCGATGCGCGGCGAGATACAGCCTAAGGAGCGACGCGAGGCGGCGAAAGTAGCCGTGGGACGCACGCCGCCGTCTCGCGCCAAGCCTATCAGCCCGGACGATGAGGAGACCAGGCGGAGCCTTGAGTATCTGATCGGCACCCCGGTAACATTCGCGCGCCGAGAGCAGCAGGTGACGATCGCCATCACATTTCACACGGGCGAAAAGCTTCAGGAATTCTACGATCTGCTCAATGGCATGACATAGCTACAAGGATATCTCAATGAACACGCTCGAACGGCTGCGGAAGCAGGATCCAGAGGTCGCGCGCATCATAGACGGCGAGGTGCGGCGGCAGCGCGAGGGGCTTGAGCTCATCGCCAGCGAGAACTACACCAGCAGCGCAGTCATGGAGGCGCAGGGATCGCCGCTGACCAACAAATATGCCGAGGGCTATCCGGGCAACCGCTACTATGGCGGCTGCGAGTGGGTCGATGCGGTTGAGAACCTCGCCCGCGATCGGGTCAAGGCGCTGTTCGGCGCGGCATACGCCAACGTCCAGCCCCACTCGGGAACCCAGGCCAACGCCGCCGTCTATCAGACCTTTCTCAAGCCAGGCGATATAGCCCTAGGGATGAATCTCTCCCACGGCGGTCACCTGACCCACGGTTCGCCGGTGAACTTCTCTGGCCAGCTCTACAACTTCGTCTCGTATGGCATCCGCGCCGATGATGAGCTGATCGATTACGAGGATGTCGCCACGATGGCCGAGAAACATCGGCCAAAAATGATCACTGTCGGTGCGTCGGCGTACTCGCGCGCCATCGACTTCAAAATCTTCCGCGAGATCGCCGATAGCGTCGGCGCGTTTTTGTTCGCCGACATCGCCCACCCCGCGGGGCTGATCGCCAAGGGGCTGCTGCCCTCGCCGCTGCCCTATGCCCACGTCGTCACCTCGACCACCCATAAGACGCTGCGCGGGCCGCGCGGCGGGATCATCTTGATGGGTCAGGATTTTGAGAACCCGTTTGGGCAAAAAGCTGCGAAAAGTGGCAGGACGCTCATGATGTCCGAGTTGCTCGATAAGAACGTCATACCAGGCACCCAGGGCGGCGCGCTGATGCACGTGGTGGCCGCCAAAGCGGTCGGTTTTGGCGAAAACCTGCGGCCGGAGTTCGCCGACTACGCCGCGCAGGTGATCCGTAACGCACAGGCGATGGCCAATGAGCTCATCCGGCGCGGCTATCACGTGATCTCCAAGGGCACCGATAATCACCTCATGCTGATCGATCTGCGCAACAAGACGGCGGCTAGCGGCAAGAAAGTTGAGCAGACGCTGGATAGCGCGCTGATCACATCGAATAAAAATGCCGTCCCCAACGATGATAAATCGCCACTGCTGACCTCCGGCATTCGATTTGGCACGCCGGCGCTCACGAGCCGCGGCATGGTCGAGGCCGATATGCTGCGGGTCGTCGCCTGGATCGATGAGGTCATTCAGAACCTCGATGATCAGACGACCCACGCGCGCGTCGCCGAAGAGGTCCGGTCGTTTACCGAGGGCTTCGCTGTGCCGGGCGTGACGGAGTAATGAGGTGATGGAATGGTGGCACTGGCGCAAATGAGCGGATAATGTCCGGCATCTGCGACTATCGGTGGCCATCTGTGGATGATCTGTCCGGCTGCCCGGCTCCCTTCCTCGGGCGGGAGAAAGGGCTGGGGATGAGGGCTTCGCGGGTGATAGGTGGGACGAGAACGAAAGGGAGCGATTGTGCTCAAACAAGTCAACATCGCCGTGATCGGCGCGGGCGTCATGGGCGAGGCGATGATCGCCGGCCTGCTCCGGCAGGAACTCGTCACCGCAGGTCAGATCGTCGCCACTGAGCCGCGCGGCGAACGGCGCGCCGAGCTTGAGGCGCGCTACCCAGGCATGCACGTCACCGCCAACAATAGCGAGGCGGCGCGCTGGGCCAACGTCGCGATCTTCGCCGTCAAGCCGCAGTCGCTGCCAAAAGTGTTGCCCGAGCTCCGCGGCGCGCTCGGCGATGGCGAACTCGCGATCTCGATCTGCGCCGGCGCGCCGCTGCGGCAGCTCAGCGAGGGGCTTGAGCACGCCGCAGTGGTCCGTAGCATGCCAAATACGCCGGCGCAGATCGGCGCGGGCATGACCGTCTGGACCGCATCGCCGGCGGTCACCGCTGAGCAGCGCGAGTGGGCGCGGGCCATCCTGGCATCGATCGGCCGCGAGCAGTACGTCGACGATGAGAACTATCTCGATATCGCCACCGCGCTCAACGGCACTGGACCGGCCTACATCTTTATGATGATCGAGGCCATGATCGACGCTGGTGTGCATATGGGCCTGCCGCGCTATATGGCGCAGGATCTCGTCCATCAGACCATGCTTGGATCGGTTCAGTACGCCATGCAGAGCGATAAGCACGTCGCCGAGTTGCGCAATGGCGTCACATCGCCGGGCGGCACCACCGCAGCGGCGATGTACGAGCTGGAGAAGGGCGGGCTGCGCACCGTGCTCTCCGACGCGATCTGGGCCGCCTACCGCCGCAGCGCCGAGCTTGGAAAGGGGAAGTAGCCATGACCATCGCCCCACCGCGCTTCACATCGGCAGATCTGGAGCTGACGCCAGACGATAGCAAGCGCTATGAGATCATCGAATGAGAGCTCCACGTGTCGAGGCGGCCGCACTGGAATCATCAGTTTGTCGCGAGCCGCATCTTTCGTCTACTCGATGTCTGGAACGACACCGCACAGCTGGGAGTCGCCAACAGTGCGCCAGGGCTGCTCTTCGCAGACGACGACGTCGTGCCAGATGTGGTCTGGATCGGCCGCGAGCGGCTCGCCACAATGCTACGCGACGGCAAGCTCTACGGCGCGCCCGAGCTGGTCGTCGAGATCCTCTCGCCTGGCTCCGCCAACGAGCAGCGCGACCGCGAGCTCAAGCGCTGCTCGTTGGCGGAGCTAGGCGAGGCGTCTCCGAATATTGGATCGTGGACTGGCGCGCCCGCACCGTCGAGCTGTTTCGCCGTGAGCAGGCGGCCCTGGTGCAGCTCGCGACGCTCTACGACGCTGATGATCTGACGTCGCCGCTGCTACCAGGGTTTAGCTGCAAGGTGAGCCAACTGTGGATGCCCGAGATCTAGCGAAACACATCGTCGTCGTGCTCCACCGTCCACAGAAGCTGGTCAACATCGGCGGCGTGGTGCGCGCGATGAAAAACATGGGACTCAGGCGGCTCCGGCTCGTCCAGGCCGCCGAGTATAACCCGACCGACATTGCGGGGATCGCGCACCGCAGCGAGTCGCTGCTCGCCGACATCGAGCATTTTTCCACGCTCGACGATGCTATCGCCGACGCGACCTACATCGTCGGCACGACCGCGCGACCGCGCACAGCAGCGCCGCTGGCCACCCCGCGCGCCATCGCTCCCGAGATCCTACGCCGTGCCGAGGCTGGTACGGTCGCGCTGGTCTTCGGCCCCGAGGATAATGGCCTGAGCAACGTCGAGCTGGATCGCTGCCACGCGACCATCAGCGTTCCGACCGACCCGGCTTACGCGTCGCTCAACCTGGCGCAGGCGGCGCTGCTGGTGTGCTACGAGCTGCGTCTGGCGCTCGATGTGGATCTGCCGCCACATGCCGAGCTGTCGTCGCCCCCTAGCGGGGCGCAGCTGGCGGCGCTGTTCGCCGCCGCCGAGGCCGCGCTGCGCCGCATCGAGTTCTTCAAAAGCGGCGAGGCCGACGTCACGCTGCGGACGATCCGCCAGATCGTCCACCGCGTCGCGCCAGATATCCGCGAGACAGCGCTGCTGACCGCCATCTCGCGCGAGGTCATTCGCTATATCGAGCGACAGCGATCTGACGATCGATCGTAGCCACGGCGCTGCATCTACGATCGATCGTCAGACCGATCGAGCCTTGTTCACGTCGTCTCATTACTCGCGCTCTTTTACCTGGAGGTATTGATGGCCGTCACCGAGCTTCGCACACGTCCTACCCTCGCCCGCTACGGCTGGATTGGCATTGGGATGGTCGCCGTCTTCTGGGCGCTCAACTGGCTGCTGCCGGGGGTGCGCACCCACCTGCTCTTCGCCCCGCTGTGGGTCGGCTACGCGCTGACCGTCGATGCGCTGGTGCTGCTGCGCACCGGCACATCGATCCTGACCCGATCGCGGCGCGATTTTATCCTGCTCTTCTTCGTCTCGGCTCCAGCGTGGTGGATCTTTGAGTTTCTCAACGACCACACCCGCAATTGGGAGTATCTCGGCCACGAGCTGTTCACGAGCCTGGAGTTTAACGTCTACTCCACAATCTCATTCGCCACCGTGCTTCCAGCGGTCTTTGGATCGGCCGAGCTGCTGCGCAGCTTTCGCTGGATGGACGGGTTCGCCACCGGGCCGAAGCTGCGGCCGACGCGTCTGATGCTCTGGAGTTGTCTGCTGGGCGGGGTGTCGATGCTATTCCTGATGCTCAGCTACCCGCGGCAGGCCTACCCGCTGATGTGGCTCTCGGTCTTCTTCATCCTCGAGCCGATCTGCTACTGGCTCGGCAAGCCGTGTCTGTTCGACCGGGCGCAGCACGGCGACTGGCGCACGATCACGGCGCTTTGGTTCGGCTCGCTGCTCTGCGGCCTGTTCTGGGAGATGTGGAACTTCTATGCGTTTCCCAAGTGGATCTACCACACGCCTGGCGTCGAGTTCGCCAAGCTGTTTGAGATGCCACTGCTCGGCTACCTCGGCTACATCCCATTCGGCATGGAGCTCTATGTCCTGACCCACCTGCTGCTGCCGTATCGCCCGGCGCTCAAAATCTAGCTGGGCTACACTCTTCGTTCATATCGTTCTACGGTGAGCTAGGGGTATCTGGTGCCTCGAGCCGACCGGTGCTCAGACACAGGCTGCGGTAGGCCTCGTCCCAGTGCGCGGCGGCGCGCTGCTCTGGGCGGCCAGCGCGCAGCCAGATATAGTATGCTGTCTCGCGGATGAGCGCATCGTCTGGCACGTTGGTCAGAAACCACGCGCAGGTGTCGGTCGCTGCATCGTACGGCAGCGAGGCGAACCGGTCTCGCCCGGGCGAGGGCTGGGTATGTCGGTAGCAGTCGCCGCGCAGTGGGCAGCCATGGCCTGGACAGTACAGCATGATTCGGTCTCCTCAGACGCGCAGTTATATTCCAAGAGCCACAAACGTATGTATCTGTGGCTCTCGTGCAGTTTTACGCTGTATGGCAATTCTTCGCATGAGAACGCTGCGTTCGCTAATAGTCAATAGAGCAATCCTATCAGCGTCGGGAAGGGGGAGATCTCGGGGCTGCGCCCCTAAACCCCCGCGCTGTGCTTCGCGCGTGTACAACGAACGTAGGATTGCCATAGTCAATCGTCAATCGTCAATCGTCAATCGTCAGTAGTCAATACATCAGGAGCTACGCATGCAGCGTTTCTCACGTCCCCGGCTGATCGACAATCAGGATCTGCAGTATCGAGCGTTTCTCAAGCAGATTATGCTGCAGAAAGAGAATCAGCGCGCCACTCGCCCGCCGTCCAATCGCACCCTATTTGGCTACGAGGCCGAGTCCGCGATCCGCGATGCGCTCGCCGCCCAGTTACCGCTCTCTGAACGCCGGATCGTCGAGTATCTTGAGCACCGCGGCCGCAGCGCCATCAAGAAGTATCGCGAGCTCGACGCGGTCCACTTTGCCGACGCTAAACGAGTCTATGTCTTTGAGGTCAAAGCGAGCAGTCGTGCCAGCAGTCTATTTCGCGCAGAGCGACAGCTGCGCGAGACCCAGGCGATCCTCAAGGGGCTATTCGCCCACGTCCACATCGCGATCGTCCTCGTCGACACTGGCATTCCAGATGCGGCGATGGTGATGGCGATTATGGCCGCGCCTGACGCGCCACATACGCCGCCGCTCACTATCGCCGATGTCCTCGCGGCCAGATCTGACATCACAGCTGCCGATCGCGCTGCGCCGCTCGCGCCTGACGAGCAGCGCATTCCACTTTTCACGTATTCTGTAAACGATATTATCGCGCTCGCTGGCGTCGAGAACCTTCACCTCAGCTGGGACGAGGATACGTTCGAGACCGACGCAGCCGAGGATGAATCGGGCGATGCGAGCGATACCTCATCGCCGACCTACACAACAGCAGACGATGACGAAGGGGACGATGACAACCCGCTGGCCGCTGCGCTGCGCAAGGCGCTGGGGTGAAGAGCCGGAAAAGTGATGCGGCGACCGGTTGGGCGAGCGCCGTGCGGTGCTCACCCACATGTTGCAATGCGTCACTGTCGCTCCACCGCCCGCTCGGCGGCGTCGAGCGCCGGGTGTCGGAGCTGAACCGGCGCGCTCTTCTTGCGGCGCGCCCGTAAGTTGAGCAGCTCGACGAAGACTGAGAAAGCCATCGCCGCGTAGGTGTATCCTTTGGGTATATGCTGCCCAAAGCCTTCGCCGAGTAGATTGACGCCGACGAGCAGAAGAAATGCGAGCGCTAACATTTTGACTGTCGGGTGATTATTCACAAAATCGCTGATCGCCTTGGCTGAAAATAGCATAATCACGACTGCGATAACCACGGCGGCGATCATAACTCCGAGCTCGTCGACCATACCAACGGCGGTGATCACTGAGTCGAGAGAGAAGACAATATCGAGCAAGACGATCTGTACGAGCACCGCAGTGAACGAGACCGCCGCACCGCCGCCACCGTGCTGCTCATCTCCCTCGAGCCGCTGGTGGATCTCGTGCGTCGCCTTCCAGATCAGGAACAGCCCTCCAACAATCAGGACCAGGTCGCGGCCCGAGATCGCGCGCATCTCTTCGTCGAGAAAGCCAAGCGGTAGCTCAACGAGCGTAGCGGTGAGGCCGACGAGCCACGAGAGCGAGAGCAGCAGCAAAATGCGGGTGATCAGCGCGAGCGCGAGGCCGAGTTGACGGGCGCGATTCTGCTGCTCGGCTGGAAGCTTGCTCGCCAAAATTGAGATAAAGATGATGTTATCGATCCCAAGGACGATCTCGAGCGCGGTGAGCGTCAACAGCCCAATCCAGATTGAGGGGTCGGTCATCCAATCCATCGCTTCATCCTTTCATCGGTCAATACAGTTGCTCAACACCACAATGTTTCTTAAAGCCCGCAGCGATGGCGTCATTACCACGTTCACTCGGTATGTCGCGGTTGCTCAGTGTAGGCGGGTATGTTACAATTGCGTCAGAGTTTGGATGAGATGTCCGCTGTTGAGGAGCGAACCATGCCCGATCAGCCAACGCGTAACCCGGCGATTGTTCTCGTCGAAGACGAGCCAGATATCCTGATAATTCTGCACCGCCTGATGCGCGATCTCACCGGCGGCTACGATATCGTCACGGTCAATGGTGGAGCCGAGGCGCTCGCACAGATCGCCCTGCGGTCGGTGCCGCTCGTCATCACAGATTATAACATGCCGGGTATGAATGGCCTCCAACTCACCTCCGCCGTGAAGGAGACCTCGCCGGACACCTGCGTCGTCCTGATCACCGCGTATGCGACTCCCGAGTTGGAGAAGCGCGCCCGCGACCAGCGGGTGGACTATTATCTCCCCAAACCCTTCCCACTCGATCGGCTTGAGCAGATCGTCCGAGATGTACTGCGCTCGTACGAAGCAGCCAGTAGTCACTAGCTCCTCGCGTATCTTTTGCGCTGCACAGATCGATGAAGATAAGATACAGCGTGTGGTGCGTCGATTGAGCTCGATCGACGCATCACACGCTTTTTGCTATGCTAAGCGTGCTGCTGCGCAGACCCGCTGCGCAGCAGCACATCTTGGAGACTCAGCACGGTCGCCGAAGCGGCGGCCAGCCCTAGTTCACCGACGCCACGTTGAGCGACACCGGGACGTACAGTGCGTAGATCCGGCTGTTACGCCCATCTGCCGCGAGGCTCAGCGGCTTCTGGCCGTTACTTGTCAGCGAGGCGATACTCCTGCGTCGTCAGCGCCAGGTCGAAGGCCAGGTCGATGCCCTCATCGATGCTCCGCAGCATGGTATAGTCGTCGCCGCCGTTGAGCATGAAGTTGTTAGTCACGATCCGGATCTTCGTCGTCGTGTCGCTCAAATTGAGCGCCTTGAACGTCCCATCCGCCTGCTTGATGGCAATGCTGGTGATGCGCTCGCCAGCCACGGCCGGCGTCGCCCCGGCTGCTTTCTTATACGCGGTGCGGCTGGCGTCCCAGGTGAAGCGCATCCCGCCGACCTGCGCGAACCTGCCAGCTGAGCTCGACGGGTTGGTCAGATTGAGCCCGGAGATGCCATTCTCAAGCGCCGCCTTAAGGATGGCGGGCGTCACATCGACTTTGGCCACTGTGTTGCCAAACGGCAGCACGGTGATCACCCCGCCGACGGTGATCAGCCCGATCTCGATAGGGGCGCGGATCCCGCCGCCGTTGGTCAGCGCCACCTGCACCGTCGGGTCGGACTGCCGCGCCTTCCAGAGCATCGCGTCGGCGATCAGGTTGCCGAGGTTGGTCTCGCGGTTGCGAACCTGGATGCGGTCGCCGTCGAGCCGGGTGGCGGTGTAGGCGAAGACCTGGGCGTTAAGCGTCTTGACTGGCTCGTCGAGGGTGTCGATCAGCGCCAGGATTCCTGCGTCGGCGGCGATCTCCTCCCCCTCGCCTGGCAGCAGCGCCCGCGGCGAGCCATCTGCGTTCTTCGCCCGCTGGGCCCAGACCGGCAGCAGCGTGTAGACGGCCGAGCTGTCGGTGATGATGTTGCCGTCGGCGTCGAAGCCGATGTCGACCTCGCCCACCCACTTGCCCCACTCCCATGCCGTCATCACCAGCGCCTACGTCGTATCCGTGCGGGTCACCAGCGTCGGGTAGGTGCCAGGCGCTGGCGTGTCTGGCGGCAGCACGATCAGCGGCCGGGTATCGCCTGCGGGGCGCAGCGGCGTGTGGGTGTGGCCGCCGATACGATGTCGATATCCGATATGGCGCCGGCCAGCGCGATATCTTCCTCGTAGCCGAGGTGCGACAGAATGACGAACTTGTTGATGCCGGGGTTTGCGGCCTTGACGGCGGCGATCTCGGCAGTCACCGATGCCTGGGCCGCAGCGAAGGTCACGCCAGGGCCGGGCGAGCTCGACGACGGCGTATCAGGGGTGGTGACGCCGATGATGGCGACCTTGGTGCCGCCGAAATCTTTGACCATCGATTTGCCGAACAGACCGGCGAGCGGTGTCCTGGCGTCCGGCAGCACGTTGCAGTTGATCACCGGGATGTTGCTGCCGGTCATCGTGATGCCGTTGAGCGTGGTGGTGGTACCGCTGGCGGCCTTGATGAAGTCGGCGAGCACCTGCTGGCCCTTGTCGAACTCGTGGTTGCCAAGCGTCATGGCGTCATAGCCCAGCTGCCGGTAGATCGCCAGGTCTGCGGCGCCGGAGTAGACGTTGAATCACAGCGTGCCCTGGAAGATATCGCCAGCATCGAGCGTGAGGAAGTTGCCGCCGAGCGTGCGCCGCGTCTCGAACAGCGTCTTGCGCCGCGCCAGGCCGCCGAAGTTGCGCGAGGCGGTGGCCGAGATGCTGACGCTCGGCGTCGGCTCGACGCGCCCATGATGGTCGTTGCTGTGGAGAATCTTGAGCCGGAAGGCCTCCGCCCCAGCGGCGCGTGCGGCGCGCGGCAGCTCAAATCCGCTGAAGACAACGGCGGCGGCGCCTGCACTGAATGCCGCGCGCCGGAGAAACGTTCGCCGAGAGATTGTCATCTGTGGCTCCTGCTATGGTGCCCCCATTGCGGCGCGCCGCGTCCATCGCGGCGGCGCAGGCGGCGCGCGATCGGTGGCATGGCGCGCTGCCGGAACTCTTGTGGGTGCATCCAGAATGCGATGAGTCTACGCGGCGAATACTAACACTCCATCAATACATCGTAAAGGCAGTATTAAATTTGTACGGCGGCGGGGGATTCCCCGCCGCCGTACCCGCTATCGTTTGCCTTGTGCTGCGGCCGCTGTGCGCCTATCTGCTTGAGATCAGCGGCAGCGAGATCTCGCGCCAGACTTTGCCGGTCACGCTGAGCGTCACCGGGATGCTGACGGTCTGCGCCGGGGCAATGGCGGCGGTGTTGGCCGTGCCCCCCTGAGTCTGGATGGTGATGCGGCCAGTGTAGAACCCTGGCGCGAGCCCCGACGCATCGGCAAAAATTGTCAGCGCATCGCCGCCGCCGCCGCTGCTGACGACCTTGAGCCACGCCGCGTCGCCGCTGGCCGTCCAGCGCAGCTCGCCGGCGCCGCCGTTGAGCGGCAGTAGCTCCTCGGCCCCGCTGATCGGCCGGTTTGTGGCACTGGTGAGCTCGATGGCCGCTGCCCCGAGCAGCGTCAGCCGCGGCACGGCGTGGTACAGCGGTCTGGCGTACTCGGCCTTCCTGGCCCACAGCCGCGCCTCGCCGTCGTCGAAGCCGTCGCCGTCGCTGTCGGCCGTCGTCGGAAACGAGCCGAAGGCGAACTCCTCCAGGTTGCTCAGCCCGTCCAGGTCGATGTCGGCGCTCTCCAGCGCGCCGTCGCCGCTCACGCCGAATGCCGCGACCCACGCGGCGTAGCTCTCGCCGCTCGGGATCGCGCCGCTCGCCGCCGGGCCGACGAACTTCGTCGCAGTGTAGCCGCGTACCTCGATGCGGTACGCCTGACCGGCGGCCAGACCGCTCGGGACGTACTGGGTGGCCGCGCCAACGTCGAAGGTTCTCGGCGCCGCCTCCACCCCCTGCCGCAGATAGCCGCGCGGGGCGATCGTCACCAGGTAGCCGGCCACCGCCACACTGGATGGGGCGCTCCAGGCGACGAGGTCGCGGCCGACCCGCGTTAGCTGCGGCGCGTCGAGCTCGGGCGATGGGCGGGTCGGCACGCTGACGCTGGCGCGGGCGCACGGCCCGATGTTGCCGCTGGCATCGTAGGCAGCGATGCAGATTCGCCCGCCCTGGCCCGGCGCGAACCCGGTGATCCTCGCCCGCTCGACGCCGAGCGCCCGCAGCGCAGCGTCGCCGCTCGGGGTGATGCGCCGATCCCAGCTCGTGGCAATCGGGGCGCTGCCAGCGTAGTTGAGCACCCGGTAGCGCACCAGATAGCCGGCCAGATCGAGCTCGGTGTTCGCCTTCCAGGTGAGGAAGACATCGTCGTCGCCGCTGTAGACGGTGTCCAGCAGCTGCGGCGCTTCCGGCGCGCTCGCATCGTCGATCGCCACCGTGCCAACGCTCCAGTCCACCACGCCGGCGTTGCCGCTCGCGTGGTCGTCCAGCCGGATCCCTATCCGGTACTCGCCGCTCGCCAGGCTGCGGGTGTCCCAGACGAAGCTGCCGCTCGCGCCGGTCAGCAGCTGGCCGCTCTGGCTCGGGTTGCCGAGCGGGACGCCGGAGAAGATGTTTTCGCCATCGGCATCCTGGCGCGTCGGCCTGGCCACCAGCTCGTACGGAAGCGTCCCATCCAGCGGGCCGCCGCCGCGCGTCACCTGCCAGCTCACCGTCAGCAGCCCGCCGCTGTCAGGAGACTTCCCGATGATGGTCGGTGCGGTGAAGCGCACCTTCGCCGCCGGCGGGTCTGCGGCGAACAGCAGGCTGTAGTTCGTGCTGCTCGGTCGGTCGCTGGCGATCTCCACCACGTTGTCCAGCACGATCTTCCACACGCCGGGCTGGATGGTCGATGCCGCGCCCACCGGCGCCACGGCGAACGACAGCTGGCTGCTGGCCCCGCCGCTGCCGTCGAGCAGCACGCCTGGCTGGGGCGCGTTGCGAGTGGAGCGCGAGCCGTCGGGCGCGACCAGGCTGATCTGGAGACCTGGGCGCTGCCAGCTGACCCCGAATAGCGCGCGCCCGGTGCCGGTCGGCACGGTGAACGGGCAGGTATGGGTCGCGCCGACGCGGCTACAGACGCTGGCGGCGCTGCTCACCGGCGCATCGTCGAAAACGCTGTGGATCTGTGGCGCGAGCAGCGGCTGGTAGCCGCCGGCCTGGACGATCGTCGGCACGTCGCTCGGCGCGGCGGCCACCGCGCCTGGCGCGCCGCCGTACTGGTCCACCAGCGTATGCCCGCCGCTGCCGAGGAACAGATCGAGCCCGCCGCTATCGACGTACAGCCCGACGCCGAAGCCGAGGATGGTCAGCCTGGCGGACATTCCCCAGCCGCTGGCGCTGCACCCGCTGTTCTGGCAGAACTGCCCGAACTGGATCGTCACGCTGCCGAGCGAGATCGTCGACGGCGGCAGCTTGAAGTACCACTTGTCGATCACCATGCCTTTGGGGATCTGCACGCTCGAGTCGATGCTGCCGGTGAAGTAGAACTTCCCGTCCTGCAGCCACGGGTACTTGTTCTGCCAACCCTTGCCGACCCACGCGTGCATCCGCAGCGCGCCGGTGATGATCCCGCCGTAGCCGCTGACCTTGGACTCGACCAGCACATCGAGCGGGCTCCAGCTCACCGCCAGCTTCATATCGGCGTCCAGCACGCCCACCAGCTTGGCGCTGGCCTGTAGGCTGAAGATCCCCGCCGTGCTGAGCGTCACCGTGCCTTTGCCGCCGGTCAGCAGCGCCTGGTCGGTGGACTGAAACTCAATTGACGCGACGATCTGAGTGTCGTCCGGGCCGATCGTCACCTCGCCGCCGATCAGCGAGATGCCGATGCCGGTGCTGCCCACCGGGATGCCGGGCTTTGGCACCTCCAGCGTCAGCTTGACCTCGTTGAGAGTGGTGCGGCACAGCCGGAAGCGCATCTCCACGCCGCTCTCCAGCATTGGCAGTGCGATCATGCCAACCCCGCTGGTGATGCTCACCGGCGTCTGGTCGACCGAGCCGGGACACGGCCCCTCGCTGACGCTGACATCAGCGTTCCAGCTGTCGAAGCTGAAGCTCTGGCTGAGCGCCTGCGGGCTGGCCCCCGGCTCGCCGTACACGCTGAGCTGGCCGTCGGTGCTGACCTGCACGGCGGCCGCGCTGCCGGCGATGTGAAGATCGGGCAGGCTCCAGCGCTTCACCTGCTGCTCGCCGGCACCATTGGCGTAATCGTAGGTTGGCGTGCGCAGATCGAGACAGCTCAGCTGCGCACCATCTGCGGCGACGCACGGCCTCTGGCCGCTCTGGTCGCCCGGCAGCCGCGGCCGGCCAGGTGGCTGGATCACTGCCTGGAGCGTGCGGCTCGCGCCGCCCATTCCGTCCGACGCGGTGATGCTGGCTGCGCCGCGCAGCTGATCCACCACCGGGAAGCCGTTGCCAACCCGCACATCGAAGGCGTCGGCGTCGGCGAAGTAGCCGACGCCACTGTCGAGCAGCCGCAGCTGCATCCCGGCGAAGCTGAGATACTCCTGCCCGGCGTCGGCGATCGGCGCGCCGGGGTTCTGCAGCGTGGTCATGCTAAAGTGGTCTTCGAGCGATGTGCCGCTGAAGGTCAGGTCTGGGTAGTAAGTCCAGCTCAGCTGCCAGTCTGCGGTCTTGACCGTCTGCCCGCCGTCGGCGCTGTAGCGGATATCGAAGACATTTGGCGAGATCACGGTCATATCGTATGGGTCGATCGCCTCCTGGACCCCCGGCTGGCTGTAGCGCCCCGCCCAGTTCTGCTTGAACGGGGCGAGATTGCGCCGCGTCCCCGCGATGCCGTGGATGCGGCCGAGCGCGGTCGCGTCGAGGACGACCACGCCATTCGGCTCGGTGCCGGACGGAATGGTCATGCTGTCGCCAAAGATCTGCCCGCCCTGGAGGCCGAACGACGGAGCGCTGGCGTTCGGCAGCGTCAGCCCGATGCCGCTATCGCTGGTGGTGATCAGCCGCCGCCCGCCTGGCGAGCCGGTGGGGAAGTAGCAGACCCGCCCTTGGGCCACGTAGGTATGCCGCTTCTGCCCGCTGGCGCTGCTGAGGATGAGCGGAGCCGAGCCCGACTCGCCGGCGGTGCTCCACAGCGCGCCAGGGCACGCCAGCGATGCCCCGCTGTCAGCGAACCCGCCGACGCTGTAGACACTGACGCCGAGGCCGGTGGCGGCCCTGGTGAACGTCGGCGGGTCAGTGGACTCCGGGTGGTAGATTGTCTGGCAGCCGTAGCGCGCCGTCGGGATGCTATTCTTTGGGCAGATCAGCAGCGTGACCTGGATCATGAAGAACGTGGCGGCCCCCGGGCGCGTCGGGTCGACGTTCTGCGGCAGCCCGTTATTGGTGACCGCCAGGGCGTAGGTGCCGCTCTTTGGCGCTGGCGCGAGCACCATGCTGCGCGTGACCGCGCCTGCCGGACCGAACTGCCGCACCACCTGCTGGCTATCGGCGGTGAGCACCGCCTGCTGCGCCGTCGTGGCCTCGCTCGGCACGATCAGCGCGAAGTCGACGTCGGTCGAGTCCGGCGTGTTGACTGTGATGCCGATGCTGAGGTCGGGCTGCGGCACATCGAACTCGCACAGGCCGATCAGGTCGAGCGAGCTGATGCCGCACTGGAAGGTAGCTTGCGTGCCAACGACGATGCTCTCGCTGCTGGCCTCGGTGTAGACCACCCGGTAATTGCGCTGCCGGTCGCTGGCAAAATCGTTGGCGGCGCTTGGCTGGACGCTGACGCCGAGCGCGGTCGATGACGCGATCTGGCCGCTGTGGCCGTCGATTAGCAGAAACCCTGGCCTGGCCGGGTCGGCCGACGCGGTCTCGACCTGGAGCCCGCCGGGGCCGTTAAGCTTGAGCCCGACCGATGTGCTCGGGGTGCTCGGCGGCTGGTTCTCGGCGTGGTTGCCGCGCACCGCCACCGCCCGCCAGCTGCTGTTGCCGGTGGCGGCGAGGCTGTAGCTGTGCTGGGTCAGGCTGAAGACGCCCTCCTGGAAGCTCGGGACGCCACCGGTGTTGAGGATGTTGCTGAGGGCGAACGGCGCGGTGCTCATCGGGCGGGTGGTGTAGCTGAGCCGGAGCTGGATATCGGCCGGCGCGATGAGGAGCCGCGAGCACTGCGGCACCGCGCCAATTTCCACCGTGCCCGGGGTATAGTTGGCGACGCTGCTGTCTGGGCAGCTCGCGGCGGCCTGGAGCGAGAACAGCGGGCCGCTGGCGGGGGCCGCGCTCTCCCAGCTGGCGTAGTACTGCTGGATCTGGGCAGTCACATCGAAGAGCGTGCTGGCGGTCTTGCTGAAGTCGTTGCGCTGCGGCGAGCGCAGAGTCTGTGTGCCGATAGGCGTGCCGGCCGGCCGGCTGGCCCACGATACGCCGCCCGGCGCGCCGCTGAGATCGAACGGGCAGCTGGTGTTGCAGCTGAACCAGGCCAGCTCCGTGGGGAAGCTGAACACCGCCGCTGCCCACGGGTCGCCGCTCTTCTTCTTGTAGGTGTAGCCCGGCGAGCTCATGTTGGAAGGCGTGACCTGGAGCGACGCGCCGGTGATCTGCTGGAGCGGGCCGGTCAGCGCCGCCGGCATATCGTTGAACTGGAGGTAGCCGCGGTACGGCCCGTTGCCGCCGAACTCGCCGAGCGCCATGCCGCCGGGATGCAGCGCGGTATCCTGGGTATCTGGGTTAGCCCCTTTGGCGGCTGGCGGGACCGAGCCATTGGCGACCCACGCCAGCCCGCCGGTGTCCGCGCCGGTGGTGGTCAGCACCTGCATCGTCGGGTCGAGCACAGCGGGGTAGCGGCGATCCGGCGCGCTCCACCAGCTCCAGGGCGTCTGGATGCCCAGCGTCCAGTGCTGCGCGTCCGCGCCGGGGATGATGCGATAGCGCCCGGCCACCGGGCTGCCGCGGTCGGCCTGCTCGAAGGCGACCACCGGCGCGAAGCGCAGCGGCGGCTGTCCGGGGGCGCGCAGCTCAAGCAGCTGCGCGCGCTCGACGGGGCCGACGACGCTGGTGCCATCGGCGAAGAGCGCGGTGCCAGGCGCGAGTGCGAGGTCGACCCGCAGCTCAAGCAGTTCGGCGCGCTGGGCCGATGGTCGCTCGGCGATGACGAGCTGCTGCTTGAGCGAGCCTGGGGCGCTGATCAGCTCCTCGGCGATGGCGGCGCTGCTCCACGCCCCAACGTAGGCCAGGCGCATCCCCGCGTCGCGCTGCGCCGCGGCCGTCAGGCCATCTGGCAGCGCGTGGGCGAGGGGGACGAAGCGCTGATCCGTGACGAGGCCGAGCTCGGTTGAGCGCCAGCTAAATGCCAGCTGCCCGGCGGTCGCTGCGAACGCCGGGGTTCGCAGATCGGCGCGGGCGGCGATGGCGTTGCGGTCGGCGATGAAGCTGGACCCGGTGGCGCGGAACCCGGCCACGATCGGCTGCCACGCGCCGTCTGCGTCGCGGTAGTGCATGGGTTGGGGCGCCACCAGCGCGGTGTAGCTGGCTGGGCCGGTCTGGAACGTGGCGCTCGTGGCGGTGCGTAGCTCGGCGCGCTCCGGCAGGGCGCGCAGTTCGGCCGGGATGGCGCGCGGGTCCACTGCGGCGGGGGCCGAGGCGATACGCTGGACGAGCGCCGGAGCGCTGATGGCCGAGATCGGCTGCGGTGGGGCTGGCGATGGGACAAGCGCGAGCAGTTGACCGGCGGCGAGCAGCGCCGCCAGCGCCAGCAGCAGCAGCGTGGGGCGGGCGAACGGGCGGCGCGGGAGCGTCGTGATCATGCGCGTGACCTTTACATAGTAATGGCGTGGGAAACGATGCCAGCGACTTCGATTGTAGCATCGATGTGGCGGGCGGCGTGTGACAATTGCCTTATGCTTCCGCTACGATATCGCTTCTTCTGGCAATCCGATGAGCAAAGGATAATCTTGGGGACACCCAGAGGGTCCCCGGCCCCCAAACCCCCGCTGTGTGCTGCGCGCCATGGAAGACCTTTTTCTTCCTGCTGCGCAGCGGAGCTGCGCAGCAGCAGCAAAAAGAGCGTGTGTCAGCGGCCGAGATACCCGAACATCTGTTATACTTTACTCACTATGGTCCCAACCAAACTGCTGCTCCAGAACTTCATGTGTTACCGCGCGGATCTGCCGCCGCTCGATTTCGACGGCATCGGCGTGGCGTGTCTATCGGGCGAAAATGGTGCCGGCAAGTCGGCCATTCTGGACGCGATCACCTGGGCGCTGTGGGGCGCGGCGCGGCTGAGCAGCGACGACGATCTGATCGCGCTCGGCGAGACCGAGATGTCGGTCGAGCTGATCTTCGACCTGGACGGGCAGAGCTACCGGGTGCTACGGCGGCGCAGCAAGGCGCGCAAGACTGGACAGAGCTGGCTGGAATTTCAGGTACGTAGCGGCGAGACCTGGCGGGCACTGACCGGGGCAAGCGTGCGCGAGACGCAGCAGTCGATCGTGACGACGCTGCGGATGGACTACGAGTTGTTCGCCAACTCGGCGTACCTCAGGCAGGGCCGGGCAGACGAGTTCACCCGCAAGGAGCCGGCCAAGCGCAAGCAGGTGCTGGCCGATATCCTGGCGCTCGGGGTCTACGAGGAGTTGGAGGTCAAGGCGAAAGATCGGTCGAAGACGTTCGACGGGCAGGTCAAGGTGCTGGAGGGGCGGCTGGCCGCGCTGCGCGCCGATGCGGACAAGCGGCCAGAGTATTTGGATCTGGTCGAGCGCGCCACGCTGCGGCGCGCCGAGTCTGCCGCCACGCTTGCCAATGCCGAGGTGCTGCACGCGGTGGCGAGCGCCAGGGCGCAGACGCTCGAGGTGCAGCGCGAGCGGCGCGATGACGCGCAGCTGCGGCTGGCGCAGCTGCGCGACGAGCGGGAGAAGCTGGAGCAGCGGGTGGTGGCGCGGCGCGAGCAGCGCGACCGGGCGCAGGCGCGGCTGACCGAGCGCCCGGCGATCCTGGAGGGCGTGGCGCAGCTCGCCGCCGCCCGCGCCGCTGCGCAGACGCTCGACGGCCTGCGCGATGCATTCGACGCGCTCGGCGGCAGGCGGCGCGCCCACGAGCACCGCATCCAGGACGCCGAGAGTGCGTTGCGCGCCGACCTGCGGCTCGTCGATGGCGAGTTGACGCGGCTGCGCGAGCGGGCGGCCGGCCGTGGGGCGCTGATCGCCGAGCGCGAGCGGGCGACCGCCGAGCGTCGCGGGCTCGACGGCATCAAGCGCGAGCGCGAGCAGACGATCGAGCGCCGCCGCGAGATCGGCGAGCGGCTGACGCAGGCCGGCAAGCTGCAGCGCACGGTGATGGAGCTCCAGAGCCAGATCGAAATTGCGCGCAACCATATCGCCAGCCGCCGCGATGCGCACAAGCGCCAGATCGACGCGGCGACCGACGGGCTGCGGGCCGAGCCGCAGTGGCGCGCCGAGCTTGAGCGGGCCAACGGCGAGCGCGAGCAGCTCAGCGCCGACGAGTTGCGGCTGCGCGATGTGCGCGCCGAGCATCAGCGGCTCAGCGAGCGGGCCAGCGTCTTCCAGGCCGAGCTGACTCAGATTAAGACCCAGGGCGATGGCATCCGCGCCAAGCTGAACACCTTCAACATCGATGGCAACGTCTGCCCGGTCTGCCACACCGAACTCGGCGCCGATGGCGTGTCCCACGTGCGCGGCGAATACGAGCGCGAGCGCCAGCTGCTGCTCAGCCACCACGCCGAGACCAAAAAGCGTGCCGAGACCGCCGCCGTCGAGCTAAGCGGCGTCGCCACCACGCTGGCCGCGCTCGAGCGGCAGACCGCTGGCATGGCCCAGCTCGCCGCCAAGATCGCCAGGCTTGAGGGGCAACTAGCCGACGCCGAGGCGCTCAGGGCGCGCCAGACCGATGAGCAGCGCCAGCACGACGCGCTCAAGCTCCAGCTGCTCCAAGGCAGCTTCGAGTCCGGGACGCGCACCGAGCTCAGCCGCGCCGAAGCCGAGCTGAGCGGCGTCGGCAGCACCGATGGTCTCAACCGCGAGTTCAAAAAGCTGGACGCCAGGCTCGCCGAGCTCGATGCCGGCACCGCCCAGATCGCTGAGCTCGACGCCAGGCTCGGCGCGATCGGCCGCGACCTCGCCACCCTCGATGCCGAGCAGCCGGCGCTCCACGAGCAGGAGCTGAGCGCCACCGCGCTGCGCAGTCAGCTCGATAGCGCCGGCTTCGCCGCAGCGGATAGGTTGGCGCTCGCCGCGCTCGAGGCCGAGATCGCAGCGCTCGGCTACAGCAAAGAGCGGCTCGACGCCGCCCGCGTCGAGGTGGATGGGCTGGCGCACTGGGAGCAGAAGCAGACGTTTTTGAGCAACGCCGAGAACTGGCTGAGCGCCAATATCGAGGCGCTGGAGGGTGACGAGGCCGACCTCGCGCGCCGCACCGCCGATGTCGCTGCGCACGAGGCCCAGATCGCCGCGCTCGATGCTGACCTGCGGGCGCTGGCCCCGGCGCAGCGCGAGCGCGATGAGCTCGTCGGGCGGGTGGCGCTGCTGCGGCGCGAGCTTGGCGTGGCCGAGCGCGACCTGACCGAGCGCCAGACGCTGCTGACCCGCGCCGAGATCGCCGAGGCCGACTTGCTGCGACACCAGGCCGAGCGGGCGGAAGTGGTCGAGCGCAAGGGCCTGTTCGACGAGCTGAGCCAGGCGTTTGGCAAAAAGGGCGTCCAGGCCATGCTGATCGAGACCGCTATCCCCGAGATCGAGCGCGAGGCCAATGTGCTGCTCGGCGCCATGACCGATAACCAGATGCACCTGACGTTCGAGACCCAGGGGGCGACGAAGAAGGGTGAGGTCACCGAGACGCTGGATATCAAGATCGCCGACGCGCTCGGAACCCGCGCCTACGACGCCTACAGCGGCGGCGAAGCCTTCAGGCTGGACTTCGCCATCAGGATCGCGCTGGCCAAGCTGCTGGCGCGGCGGGCAGGGGCGCGGCTGGAGACGCTGATCATCGACGAGGGCTTCGGCTCGCAGGATGCGCGCGGCCGCGAGCGCCTGGTTGAGGCGATCACATCGGTGCAGAGCGAGTTCAAACGCATCCTGGTGATCACCCACATCCAGGAGCTCAAGGATATGTTCCCAGTGCAGATCGAGGTCACCAAGACGCCGAGCGGCAGCCGCTGGGCGTTCACCTAGCGCATTTGCTAGTGCCGATTGCCGATAATAGCGTCGTGCTGTCGACAAACGCGCACGCGATCCAGATCACGTAGCGTGAGACTGCACGAGCGCGCCGAGCCTCGTGCGCCGATCGAGAGCGAGCGCCAATGCGAACTCCCCCGCCCCTCGCCGCGCCGCCGGCGATGACTCTCATCCCCAGCGCCCCGTTCCTGATGGGCACGCCAGAGCGCGAGCTGAGCGGGCTGGCCAAGCGCTACGGCGGCACCCGCGAGAGCTACCGCGAGGAGTCGCCGCAGCATGCGCTGACCATCCCGGCCTTCGCCATCGCCACCGCGCCGCTGACCGTCGGCGAGTACGCTGCGTTCGTCGCTGCCGCCGGCGCGCCGCCGCCCGCCGCATGGCGCGGCACAGCGCCGCCGCCCGAGCTGCACGCCCACCCGGCCACCGATTTGAGCTGGGTGGACGCGCTGGCGTACTGTGCCTGGCGCACAGCGGCCGAGGCTGAAGCGGGCGGCGGGTGGGTCTATCGGCTGCCGACCGAAGCCGAGTGGGAGTGCGCGGCCCGCGGCGCTGACGGGCGGCAGTTCCCCTGGGGCGAGGCCTGGCAGGACGGGCTGGCCAACACCCGCGAGAGTGAGCTCGGGCGGACGGTGCCGGTGGGCAGCTACCCTGGTGGAGCAGGGCCGCACGGGCTGCTGGACAGCGCCGGCACCGTCTGGGAGTGGACGCTCTCGCTCGACCGCCCCTACCCCTATGACCCAGCCGACGGCCGCGAGGACCGGGGCGCGGCCGGGCGGCGGATCATCCGCGGCGGCTGCTACGCCAACCCGCAGGGCTACGCCCGCTGCGCCTGCCGCTTCCGTATGCCTCCCACGATGCGCAACGAGTTTCTCGGATTTCGCCTCGCCGCCGACCTGCGAGGGCCCTGATGATCGCCGGCGCTCTGATGACGGCTGACGCAAAATGACAATGGATGTCACACACGTGCTCTATCCTGGCGACACGTGTGAGGCCTGAGCAATTGACGATTGACGCGTCGCACTGCACCGCGCCATAGCGTCGGCAGCGTCGCGCGATCTCGGCCTTCGCGCAGCTACGGCATGTCTGTCTCGCGCTCTACCGTTGGACGGCCTGCCCGGCCACCGGCGTCGCCGCCGGCCTGGCTAGCGTCGGCACGATGGCGGCCAACAAGATCCCCACCGCCACCCACGTCGCGCCGTGGAACCCCGAGACAAGCGCCCCAGGCGGGGCCGACGTGATCGGCGCGAAGCTGCGCCCTGCGGCCGCCACCACCAGCACCGCCCACAGCGCGCCGGCGATCGCCACCCCCGCCGTCTGCCCCAGCGTCCGCATCACCGCCAGCAGGCTGCCAGCCACCCCGAGCGCGCTGCGCGGCGCCGCACCGATCACGGTGCTGTTGTTCGGGCTCTGGAACAGGCCGAAGCCGACGCCGCCGATCATCAGCCGCAGCACCACATCGAGCTGGGTGCTGCTGGTGGTTAGCGTGGTGTAGCTGACGAAGCCGGCGGCCGCGATAACCAGGCCGGCTAGCGCCAGCCAGCGCGCCCCGAAGCGGTCGGAGAGCCGCCCGGCGATCGGCGAGACGATCGAGATCGCGATCGGCGAGGCGATCAGTGTCAGCCCGGTCTTCTGCGGGTCGAAGCCGAGCACGTTCTGGAGATAGAACGGCAACAGCAGGAAGTTAAACGCCAGCGCCAGAAACACCATCCCGGTGGCCAGCAGCCCGAGCCCGAAAGCTGGCACCAGGAACAGCGAGACATCGATCATCGGCGCAGCGGCGCGGCGCTCCCAGGCAACAAACGCGACGAGCAGCGCCAGTCCGGTGCCGATCAGCCCGATGGTCCGCGCGTCGCCGAAGCCCCAGACCTGCCCCTCGGTCAGCCCGAACAGCGCGGCCAGCAGCCCGAACGCCAGCAGCAACGCTCCGGGGAAATCGAACGCCTGCGAGCTGCGCGTGGCGTCCTGCGGCAGCGCCCGCAGCGAGAGCAGCACGCCGGCGATGCCGACCGGGATGTTCACCAGGAAGATCGAAGGCCAGCCGACGTTCTCCACCAGGATGCCGCCCAGCACCGGGCCGACCATGATCCCCGCGGCGACGATCGTGCCGATGTAGCCGAGCGCCTGCCCGCGCTCCTGCGGTGGGAACGCCACCACCAGCAGCGCCGTGCCGAGCCCCTGCACCATCGCCGCGCCCACCGCCTGGACCACGCGGAACCCGACCATCGATGGGACGTTCCACGCCAGCCCGCACAGCGCCGAGCCGATGGTGAAGACCACGAAGCCGAGGATATAGATCCGGCGCTTGCCGAGCAGATCGCCCAGCCGCCCCATGCTCGGCAGCAGACAGGTGATCGCCAGCAGGTACGAGAGCACCACCCACTCGATCTCGTTCAGCCCGACGTTGAAATCGTCCTGGAGAGTCTTGAGCGCAATGTTGACAATTGACCCGTCGACCGTTGACATAAAGACGCCGCTGCCAACCGCCGCGAGCGCCCACCATTTCTGGTTCATGCGTTTCT
>JAYUUK010000315.1:0-3649 GCA_043754595.1 Roseiflexaceae bacterium
CAGCGTCCCGGAAGCGCCGCAAAGGATCACAATGGACAATGTGCCAATCTGGGACACGCCGGGGTGGGCGTCGCTGCCGGCGCTGCGCTGCGCGGTGACAGCCGATGTCTGCGTCGTCGGGCTGGGCGGCAGCGGGCTGGCCTGCATCGATGAGCTGCTGACGCTGGGGGCATCGGTCGTCGGGCTGGACGCCGGGGCGGTGGCGGGCGGCGGGGCAGGGCGCAACGGCGGGTTTCTGCTGGCCGGGGGCGCGGCGTTCTACCACGACGCCGTTGCGCGCCACGGGCGCGAGGCGAGCCGCGCGCTGTACGCCGAGACGCTGGGCGAGATGCGGCGCATGCAGCGCGAGACCCCCGATGCAATACGGCGCTGCGGCACGCTGCGCATCGCCGCAGACGACGTAGAGCGCGCCGACTGCGCGGCGCAGCTGGCGGCCATGCGCGCCGATGACCTCCCGGCCGAGCCGTACAGCGGCCCAGAGGGCGATGGGCTGCTGTTCCCCGCCGACGGCGCGTTCAACCCGCTGTTGCGCTGCCGCACCTTGGCGCTGCATGCGATCGGGCGCGGCGCGCGGCTCTACGAGCACAGCCGGGCGCTGACCATCGCCGGGGGCCGGGTGACGACGGCGGCGGGCGAGGTTCGCTGCCGCGCTGTGGTGGTGGCGGTGGACGGCGGGCTTGAACTGATACTGCCCGAGCTGTCTGGCGAGGTGCGCAGCGCCCGCTTGCAGATGCTGGCCTGCGCCCCGACCGACGCCATCCGCGTGGCCCGGCCGGTCTACGCGCGCTACGGCTACACCTACTGGCAGCAGCTCGCGGATGGCAGCATCGCCATCGGCGGGTTCCGCGATCTGGACGAGGCCGCCGAGTGGACCTGCGACCCGACGCCGACCGCGACGGTGCAGCGCCACATCGAGCGCTTCCTCCGCGACGACCTTGGCGTGGCCGCGCCGATCACGCACCGCTGGGGCGCGACGGTGAGCTACACCGCAGACGGGCTGCCGCTGCTGCGCGAGGTGCGGCCAGGCGTCGTCGCCGTCGGCGCGTACTCTGGCACCGGCAATGTGGTCGGCGCGCTGTTCGGGCGGCGGGCGGCGCGGCTGGCGCTGACCAGCTGCGCAGGCGACGCGGCGTGAGCCGGATCGGGCGGGGCGCACGCGCCTGACACGGCGGGTCGCGGCACAGCGGCGCGCTCGGCGAGGCCGCCCGCTTCGCCCCGCGCGCCTGGATCTTACAATATTGTCAGACTGCAAAGGCTCTCTTGACCGGTTTAGCCGCCCGTGCTATACTCCGATCATCAGTCCCATACCCAGGCGCAAATCAATAGGTGAGGCCACGTGCAGCGGTGCGCGTCGGTCTGCTGCGGCATTGCGTCGCCGCACAATAAGCAAAGGAGCTGTCTGTGAGACACCCCCCGTCTCTGCGCTGGATCTCCACCATCAGCCTGTTCGCCCTGCTGTGCGCCACGCTGGCGCTGCGCACGCCGAGCGTGGCGCTGGCCTCCGACACGCCGGCCCCCACCACCGTCACGCTCGTCGGCAGCCTCCAGAGCGAGGCCGGCTGTAGCGGCGACTGGGACCCCACTTGTGTCGCCTCGCACCTGACCTACGACGCCGCCGATGATGTCTGGCAAGGCAGCTTCGCGCTCCCCGAGGGCAGCTACGACTATAAGGTAGCGCTCAACGGCGGCTGGGATGAGAACTACGGCGCAGGCGCGGTGCGCGGCGGCGGCAATATCGCGCTGAGCGTGCCGGCCGGCGGCGCGACGGTCAAGTTCTATTATGACCACAAAAGCCACTGGGTCACCTCGAACCGCACCAGCGTGATCGCTGTGGCCCCAGGCAGCTTCCAGAGCGAGCTCGGCTGCCCCGGCGACTGGCAGCCCGACTGTCTGCGCTCCTGGCTCCAGGATATCGACGGCGACGGGATCTACACCTACGAGACGACGAGCATCCCGGCCGGCAGCTACGAGGGCAAAGTCGCGCTGAACGAGGGCTGGGACACGAACTACGGCCAGGGCGGCGCGCCGGGCGGGGCAAACATCGCCTTCACGGTGCCAGCCGACGGCGCAAAAGTCGTGTTTCGCTACGACAGCGTCTCGCACGTCATCACTATCAGCGCCGGTCACAGCCTCGATGGCAATATTGAGTGGGACGGGCTGCGTCACGACAGCCGCGACACGCTGTACCGCACGCCATCCGGCGCGGTGCCGGCCGGCAGCAGCGTGCAGATCCGCTTCCGCACCTACCACAACGATGTCAGCGCGGTCACGCTCCGGCTCTACGATATCAACGCCGGCGGGCAGCGCCTGGTGCCGATGAGCCCGGCCGCCACCGATGTGCCGTGCTTCGAGGTGGCGCTCGCGGCCGAGCGCTGCGATTTCTGGAGCGCCACGGTGATGAGCGCGCAGGCCAACAACTTCTGGTATCGCTTCATCGTCAGCGATGGCACCGCCACCGCCTTCTACGGCGACAATACCTCGGCGCTTGACGGCGGGCTCGGCAAGGTCACTAGTAACCCGGTGGACCAGAGCTTCGCGCTGATGTTCTACACCCCGACGTTCAAGGTCCAGGAGTGGGCCAAGAACGGCGTGATCTACCAGATCTTCCCCGACCGCTTCCGCAACGGCGATGTGAAGAATGACCCAAAAACCGGGCAGGAGCGCTACGACGACCCGATGCTGCGCCTGGCCTGGGGCACGCTGCCCGAGGGCTACTGCCGCAACTACGCCGACGCTGCGACCAACTGCCCGTGGCGCTTCGACACCACCCCGCCTGACTGGAGCCCGACCAAAGAGGGTCCGCGCGGCCGCGACTACATGGGCGGCGACCTGCAGGGCGTGCTCGATAAGCTCGGCTACCTTCAGAGCCAGGGCGTGACGATCATCTACTTCAACCCGATCTTCGATGCCCGCTCCAACCACCGCTACGATACCGCCGACTATATGCGGATCGACCGCAACCTCGGCAATGTCACGCTGTTCAAAAAGCTGGTCAAAGAGGCCGAGAAGCGCGGCATCAAGATCGTGCTGGACGGCGTCTTCAACCACATGTCGTCCGATAGCGCCGCCTTCGATCGCTACGGCCACTACAGCACCGTCGGCGCGTGTGAGTCGGCCACATCGGTCTACCGCTCGTGGTTCAACTTCCGCGCGCCGGCCGGCGCCGAGCCGGCCCCCTGCGCCCCGACGACCATCGGCGGCGCCGACACCTACTACAATGGCTGGTTCGGCTTCGACTCCATCCCCGAGCTGCGCAAGAGCGACCCAGCGCTGCAGCGCTTCTTCCTGACAAACAATAATAGCGTCGGGCGGATCTGGATCGACCGCGGTGCCGCCGGCTGGCGGCTCGATGTGATGGGCGACGCGAGCTTCCCGGCCGGCTACTGGGAGACCTTCCGCCAGCGCGTCCTGGACGAGGATAAGAACGCGATCATCTACGGCGAGCTGTGGCAGAAGGACAGCACGCTGCTGAAGAACCTGCGCGGCGAGACGGCCGATACGACGATGAACTACCGGCTGCGCGATGCGATCCTCGGGCTGCTGACGCCCGGCGCGTTCGACTCGAAGGGCTTTGGCGATAGCGGCCGGCAGATCGCGCCGTCCGAGTTCGCCAGCCGCATGCTCTCGGTGCGCGAGGACTACCCAGACG
>JAYUUK010000316.1:0-3619 GCA_043754595.1 Roseiflexaceae bacterium
CCGGCCCTGCACCACCACTGAGATCGACCCGTCTGGCAGCTTGAGCAGCCGCTGGATCACCGCCTCGACGCCGACGCCGTACAGGTCGCCGGCCACCAGCGTCTCGACCTCCGGGTGGCGCTGTGCGATCGCCAGCACCACGCGGTCGGCGCGCATCGCGTCCTCCACCGCCGCCACCGCCTGCGCCCGCGCCACGTAGAGCGGCGTGAGCATATGCGGGAACAGCACGGTGTTGATCAGCGGCAGCACCGCCAGCTCGGCCGCCAGCTCGGGCACCTGAGGCGCGGCGGTCTCTGGGAAATCGAAGACGATCGGCGACTCTTCGGGCATGATGCTCCCGTCTTTCTCGCTATCGGTCACGCGCGGGGCTTGCAGCGCCCTATGCCACGCTGCGCTGCGGGAAGCGCGAGAGCCAGCCGCCTGCCACGCCCAGCAGGAGCGCCAGCGCGCCGGCCAGTACCATCACTTTTTGGCAGCCCATCGCCGCTCCCCAGCAGCTCAAGCTGGAGCATCACGATCCCCACCGCCCAGACCAGCGCGCCGTGAACCGCGCCGTCGGCCTTGCCTATCCGCCCCGCCACGTAGCTGCCGATCCCGGTGGAGACAGCCGAGCCGATGAACAGCAGCAGGTGCTCTGGCCGGCTCAGCTGCGGCCCGGCGACGTAGCTCGTCGCCACATCGCCCGGCATGAGCATCAGCATCAGCGTCGTCACCAGCGAGTCCACCACATACCCGAGCAGCACCCCAAACCAGTTGATCGTCACATCAGCCCCCAACCAAACGCGAAAATCATCAGCGTGATCTGCACGCTGCGCAGACAGTCCAGGTGGATAGTGCGCCAGAACTCCTCGCGCCCGAGCCACCACCACATCCGCTCCAGCCGCCGCCGCACCTGCCGCTGCACCCGCCGCCGCACGTGCTGTGTCACGCCCGGCTGCGCGCTCAGCCGTAACAGCCTGCGGACGTGGATTGTCAGCAGTACCGCCCAAATCATCGTGACCGCGCCTTGAAGAACGATCAGCATTGGCGAGCCCCCCTTCGCGGAGCCGACACGGCGCGCGCCCCGTCGGTCATAGTGCCCCGTCCTCGACCCTCGCCGGCCGAATATACGCTCTACGTAGCCGCCATGGCGGGGGATGTGCATTCGGCGGCTATAATAGCCAGCATGAAGCAATTGTCACTGCTCATCATCGCGGCGCTGCTCGCCGGGTGCGCGCCCCCGCCGCCGCGCGCCGCGCCGCCATCCTCGGCCAGCGCCAGCCAGACCCAGTCCGCCACCGCCGCACCATCGCTGTCGCAGGTCGCCACCGTGCCGCCCGCACCCATCGTAGCTGTGCCTGCGGCTTCGTCTGCCTCGCCCGCTCAGCCGCGCGATCTGACGGCGCTATCGCGCGCCTTCGGCCGGACAGCGCTGGCCGCCACGCCAGCCGCAGCACCGACCGCCGCACAAGCTCCCGCCAGGGCCGCCATCGGCGACGAGGCCACGTTCTGGGTCCTGGACCGAACTAGCAACACCAACGTCCAGATCCGCGCCACGCTGCGCTACGCCGGACCCGTCACCCGCTTCTACGTGGACACCGCGCTGGCGCTGGATCAGGCGGCGATCGATGCCGCAGGCGATCGCTTCGAGCAGCAGATCCTCCCGCGCGATACCCAGCTCTTCGGCCAACTCGACGCGCTCCCGGTCGGCGATGGCACGATCGCGGTGCTGCACACCGCGCTCAGCGGTATCGGCGGCTACTTCTCGCCATCGGACAGCGTGCCGCGCGCCATCAATCGCTTCAGCAACGAGCGTGCGATGGTGGTCATCGGCGTCAATAGCTTCCCGCTCGGCACCGATAGCTACTTCGCCACCCTGGCCCACGAGCTCAAACATCTGATCGCCGGCAGCCGCCGCGCCCCGCTCCCATCGTGGCAGGCCGAGGGCATGGCCGGGCTCGCCCAGGATCTCAACGGCTACGTCGATCAGGGCAGCGCCACCGCCTATCTGGAGCAGCCAGACCTGCCGCTCGCCGAGTGGGGCGGTGACGGGCCGACGCTGTCCCGCCACTACGGGCAGTCGCGGCTTTTCTTTCGCTACCTCACCGAGCGGATTGGCGAGGGTGGCCTGCCGGAGCTGATCGACCGGGTGGCGGGCGATGACCCGGCGCTGCTCGCCGCCATCGCTGCCCGCCGCGATCCGCGCTTCTCCAGCTTCGACGATCTGTTCGCCGCGTGGGCGCTCGCCAATCTGCTCGCCGACCCGGTGCTCGACGGCGGGCGCTACAGCTACGCGCTGCTGCCGCAGCCGGCCGCAGCCGCGCCGCCCGCCGTCGGCCAGACCGACGTGGGACAATACGGTGCAGATTATGTCACGCTGCCGCCGGGCGCACGGCTCACCTTCCGCGGCGCGACCGAGGTGGCCCCATTTCCGGTGCAGCCGGCCGATGGGCGGCGCATGTGGTGGAGCGGTCGCGGCGATGAGCGAGTGGCGACGCTGACCCGCGCCATCGATCTGCGCGGGCGCACAACGGCCACGCTCAGATTCGCCGCCTGGTACGAGCTGGAGCGCGGCTACGACTACGCCTTCGTCACCGTCTCGCGCGACGGCGGGGCGACGTGGGCGACGCTGCCGGGGAGCGCCACCACCCGCGACGACCCGCAGGGGCTGAGCTACGGCGATGGACTGACCGGCGTGAGCGGCGAGCAGACCGCCGACATCGGCGATGCGCGGCGCGGGCGCTGGGTCGATGAGACCTTCGACCTGACGCCTTACGCCGGCGCGCAGATCCAGCTGCGGCTGTGGGCGATCACCGACGCTGCGATCGACGGCGGCGGGCTACTGCTGGACCGGATCGCCATCCCCGAGATCGGTTTCGCCGACGGTGCGGAGCGAGACGTTGGCGCGTGGGATGCCGCCGGGTTCAGCCGCGTCGGCGGGAGCGTGCCGCAGACCTGGGCGCTGCGGCTGGTGCGGCGGCGCGGCGCCGTGACGATCATCGAGACCATCGCGCCGGCCGCCGATGGCACAGCGGCGATCGCCACGGCCGCCGGCGAGACGGCGACGATGCTGGTGTTCGGCACCGTCTGGGGCGTGGCGACCCCGGCGAGCTATCGGATCGACGCCGCCCCAGGCGGTTGAGCGGAGCGGTGGGGGCGCAATCCCCAGGTTTATTTCTTTTCACTCCGAAGGAGACCACATGGCAGACCCACTACGAATCCTCGCGATCGGCGCTCACCCAGACGACTGCGACCTGACGGCTGGCGGCACGGCGGCGCGCTACGCCGCCCTCGGCCACCGCGTCTGCTTTGTCTCGGTCACCAACGGCGACGCCGGCCACCACCTGACCGGCGGGGCGCGGCTGGCGCAGCGCCGCTACGCCGAGACCCAGGCATCCGCGGCGGTGATCGGGATCGAGTACCGCGTGCTGGATAACCACGACGGGCAGCTGCTGCCGACGCTCGAAGCTAGGCAGCAGATCATCGCGCTGATCCGCGACTGCAGGCCAGACCTGGTGCTCTCGCCGCGTCCCAACGACTACCACCCGGACCACCGCTATACCGCGCAGCTGATCCAGGATGCGGCCTATATGGTGACCGTACCGAACGTGGCGGCATTCTCGCCCCACCTGGAGCTCAA
>JAYUUK010000317.1:0-10934 GCA_043754595.1 Roseiflexaceae bacterium
TTCTGGCCATCGCAGATCAGCGAGGCGTAGCGATGCTCCTGCGCGTTCTGCTCGCTGATGTCGGCGTCGGTGATGCCATAGGCGCTGAACATCTTCGCATAGGTGCCTGAGTCAGGGTAGTTCGTCGCGAAGATCACGCGGTTGGCCGCATTGGTTAACATGAACTCTTCGAGATCGCCGAGCTGCGCGAGCAGCTGGTGGAAATAGAACGCGGCGATGCCGTTGGACCGCAGCTGCGTCAGCGCCTTTTTGAGATCGCTGGTGTCACCGGTGCCCAAGAAGACTTGGAGCTCATCGACGATGAGCGCAAACGGGATGCGATCCAGCACGGTGCCGGTGCGGCTGAGCGTGGCGCGCACGATCGCCTGGAAGATGAGCATGCCAATAACATCGGCAAAGTTGCCCAAGGCATTCTCGGCCATGGGAATGAGGATGATCGCGCGCTGCTCGATGGCGTCGAGCAGATCGAAGGTCGGGCGCGACTGACTGACGAGCGCGCGTGTGATCTGCGTCGAGAGCAGTTCATCGATGCGGCGCACCAGCGCGCTCACCGATCCCTTCTCGCTCTCGGTGAGGTTTGGCCATTGCACGCTCCAATAGGTAATCACCGATGGGTTCGTACAGCGCTGCAGCAGCGTCTCGCGGTAGCCGGCGTGCATGATGCACTGGTACAGGTGCGTGAACGTCGGATTCTCCTGCGCCTCGATCACCAGTGCGGCGGCGTTGCGCGCGACCTGCTGCATGCCTTTGGAGGTCGCCCAGCGCTCCGGGTCGAGGCGGGCGAACACGCTGAGCAGCTGTGCCATGGCGATGTCCATGCCGCCAAGCTCGGCGATATTGATGCGCGCGAGCGGGTTGAGTCCAAAGGGCCATTCGGGGTCGAGCATATCGAGAATGAGGACGCGGTGCTCATCGGCGCGCGGGATATAGGTGAGCACCGTCTTGACTAGGTTGCCCTCGCGATCGTCGCCCTTGCCATCGGCGAGCAGGAAGCCGCTGGCGATGAGCTGCTGCGCAATGTTGGCGGCGAGCTGCGTCTTGCCGCCGCCCATGCCGGTCGTGGCATGCACCACGCGCGTGCAGTCGCGCAGCGACGGTCCCACGGCGCCGCGCGTGCCATCGGCGCGGCGGCTGTAGCCAAGAATCAGGCGTTGGTTCATGGGCGTGGCATCGGGCAGCCGCCCGCCGCCGCCGTGGATCGCGTTATAGCCATCGGGGATATAGGCGTGCGGCGGGGCGGAGATCTCGATATTGGCGAGCTTACGCACAGTCATGCCGCCGTGCGCGGCGTGCCACAGCGATCCGAGCTCCAATGAGCAGAGGGTGAGGGGACGCGCGGCCCGGCCACGAAGCGGCGGCGCGATGACGGGCGGCGGCGCGACGGGCAGCGGCTGGCGTGTCATCGCGCGGCGCGCGGCCGGGGACGTGGCGGGGTGGATGCGCAGCGGGCGGGCGATGAGCGACTGCCGCATGCTGCCGGTCCGCTCGGCGAACTGCCCCATCACTTTGGCGATGGTGCTCGCGGCGGTGGGTATGATGGTCGGCGCGGCGTCGGCGCGCGCGATGATCAGCACGCGCACCCAGACCTGAAATGCTGGCGCGTCGAGCTTGGCTTCCATCTTCTTGATATCATCGTCGAGCGTGTAGTCGCCCTTGTCGGTCAGCAGCAGGATGTTTGCCATCGCCCGGCCGCGCCAGTCGGCATTGATATGCCAGGCGTGGATCGGCCGGACGATCACCTGGAGCTCGGTGCGCAGGCTGCCCTTGGGCCGCAGCGCGTCGAGCACGGGGTTGAGTAGATCCGACCCGTCGATGTCGTCAAGATAGCGTAGCGGATAGTGTGGCGGGACGGCGAGCGTGTAGATCTGCTCGCCCACGACGCATGTATCATCGGCGAGGGCGAGCGGGTCGGTGATAGCCTCGATCTTCGCGCCCAGAGTCTGCCCGCGCAGCACACTCATCATCGCCAGGCCGATGGTCGCGCGCTGCTGATCATCGATCGCGCCGATCGCAAACCCCTGCTCGATCGGCTCGTCGGGGCGACCGGTGAAGGTCAGCGCGATCCACGGTGCGCCGCGCACGCGCCGGCCGCGTGTGGCGTGCGGCAACACCTCTTCATGGATCGCCCGGTACAGCGCATCGGAGATCGCGCCACGCGCGCTCGCCTTGGCCGGCTTGCCCCGATCCATATCGGGCACACGCACCTGGTAGTAGGTCGTTGGCGTGCGCGCGAGCAGCCGCCGCTGTTGCGCGACGGCGATGGCCCGCCAGGCATACTCGATCCCTATGCAGACGGCCCCGAGCGCGATCAGGCCGTGCAGCACCAGGTGGGTGAGCGGCATACTATAGAACGTGGTGATGGCGTCGCCGAGTGCGCCGCGCGCGGCCTCAACTGCATCGGCAGCGGCGTGCGGGCGATCCTGGGCTGCTGCGCCGGTGAACGTGCGCAGCGTCCCCTCGCCCGCGACGAGCGCGATGCTGAGCAGCCAGAGCACCAGCGCGATCGTGCGCGGTTGATCGGGTTTGGGACGTCGCTGCGCCTTGGGCGTGACGGGCGTTTTGGCGCGCGAGCCGGAGTTCGCGCGCGTGGTGCGCGGGCTGCCTTTCATGACCCACCCTCGCGAAAGGCGGTGCGGACCGCGAGTTCGTTGGGCAGTGGGGTGGCCCACAGCTGGTCGCGGATGCGATCGGGCGTGCTGATCGCGAGCTTCCGCGTTTGGAAGAAGGGCCGTACCTTGGGCCGGAGCGGGGCGGCGAGCACGCCTGCATCGTCCATCCACACGAGCAGCGTCTCGACCTGGAGCTGCGCCACGGCGGTCGTTAAGATTGCGTGTTTGTTGCCGATCGCCATCACGCGGCGCTTGCTGATACCGGCGTTTTCCGCGAGCGCGGCGGTCAGCGTCTCGGGCGAATCAAGGATGGCGATGACGAGTTGTTCGAGCGCACCACCGCGCATCCCGCACGGCCCTGTCGGCCATGCGCTTGGTGGCGGCGCGTCGGCGACGCTGGCGCGCATGGCCGCTGCGCCCGCTGCGCGGCGCGATGGTGCGGCAGCCTGTGGGTCAGGTGGGCTGTAGCGCGGTGGTTCGACCGGCGTGATTGCGCTGACGCGTGCGAAAAGTGCGGTAAAGACGGGATCGTCCGGCTCATCCGTCACATCGGCTGGTCGCCGTTCCGGTGGGTGCTCGGCGGGCGCGATGCCATGCTGCATGGCATTGGCTGCGTCGTGCGGCGCGAGCATGGTCGTCGCACTAGCGATGCCATTCGCTGGCGCATCGGTGGCGGCGTTGGGGTTTCGTTCAGGCATGATTGCTGTGGGAACGTGTGCCGCGTCTCGTTCGGGACTGGTGGGTGTTATCACGGTGCTTCCATCAGCGACCGGCTGTGTCGGTGTGGGGCTGGGATCGACAGGCGCGATGCCATGCAGCATGGCATCGCTCAGTGGCGCAGCACCATGTGGCGCGTCAGTCGCCAAACAGGCGGCTGGGCTGGCCGGCGCGGACGGCAGCGTGGCGATGCCCCAGGCGGGCGGGTAGGTGCGGCGCGGTGCGGCGGTGATCTGGCGCAGAAAGATTGCCTGTTCTGTCTCGTCCGTCACAACAATGTCGCCGGCGACGCCAAGTTGCCGTGCGCTCAGGTAGCCGCGCTCAGTGCTGCGTGCTGCCTCACTCGCGCCTGTAATCAGGTCGCTGGTTGGGCATGGCAGACTGATCATGCCGGGAATGCGAACATAGACTTCTTGTGCGGCGCGATGCGGGGTCTCGTCCATTACAATGATGTGAAAGGGGACGCGCTGCGGGAGTCGCTGCTGTTCGGTGAAGAACGTGACAAGCGCGCGAATAGCGGCGGCGTCGAGCGCACTCACGATCACAATGGTGGTGCGCTCGCGGCTCGGCGTCTGCGGTCGCCGCGTGAGTCGGGTGATGTGCTGCACGAGTTGCGGGATATCGCTGGTGATGGGCAGCAGATGCGGTACACCGCTCAGCCATGTGGTCAGGCGCGCATCGCCAAGTACTACGAGCGCGAGATCGTCGGGGCGATAGTGCGCGAGCAGATGAACGATCAGCGACTGTGTGATCGTGCGGGCCTGTGGACCATAGACGCCAAGATTGCGCCAGGCTTCAAGCGGCAGGTAGGTTGTGCGTCGATCGGCGCGTTTGCCGTGCTGGATAAGTGGGAGGAGCAGCGGATCGTACGCGAGGGTGCCGCGTATCGTCCAGGTACGCGGCGGCGTTAAAATGAGCTGCGTTGTCCCGTCGCGCTGATCGTTCCAGCGTGACTTCCAGTGACGATCCGGCACCACCCCGTCCCATGCGTGCATGATCGCTGCCGACTCGCCATAGACACAGTCGATGGTGACGCCAATACGGCCGTTGGCGTAGGCGCTCATCGCAAGGATGCGGCTCTCGAGTGCGACGTCCTTCCAGGCCCGTGCGAGCAGATGGGCGACGATCGCCAGCTGCTCATCCGTGCTATCGAGCGGAATCGCACCATCATCAAACGGCACATCGGGGATATCCTGCGGCTCGCTGTCCTCGTCGTCACGTAGGATCGTGCCATCCATGCCGTTGTCGTCGATTCCCCCCAGGTCGTCGTCGGGCATCGTCACCGCGATCTCCGCGACGATGGGAAAGTCGGTGGTTAGGTCGGGGATGACGGTCCAGGGCATGTTTCTGCGGGTGTCGTCTGCGACTGCGATGGGCATGGGCGGCGACACGACACCGCCGCCCATGCTGCGGGTGAGCGGTGCTTCGTCGGGTACTGCGCGTGCACTGATCGATGCGAATTGGCCATCTGCACCGGCGATCGTGAGCGCCGGTGCGAGCGTGGTGCGCGGATTCGTCGCGTCGGGTGCGATAAGGATTGGTGCGGTCGTATCCGCCGCACGCGGCACGAGCGCATCGTTCGGCGTGGGTGTATCAAGTGGCACGTCACTACTGGCCTGTCGTTCCCGGCGTGGGACGTCGTGCGTGTGGCGCTTGGTTTGCAGCCCTTGCAATGCGGCCCGAAGCGGTGCGCGCCAGACGAGCACCGCGCCGCTTAGTCCGATCATGCCGACCGCAATGACGATCGGGATCAGCGGTAGGCTGGCAGGCGTGGCGCGTGCGTTCGCGGGTGGGGCTGCCGTGATTGCGGTTGCGGCAGGCGGGGGCGGTGCCACGGTCGCCGGCGCCACGGTCGCCGGCGCCACGGTCGCCGGTGCCACGGTCGCCACGATTGCGGTTGCGGCCGGAGCCGCCGTCGCCGGGTGCGCGGTGGCGATGGCAATGGCGGTCGGCGCGACTGCGACGGGCTGCGGCGTGTTCGTCGTCAGCGCCTGTGTGGTCGGACGCATCCCGCTCACCAGCACCGCGCCGGCGATCACCACGAACACAAAGAGCGCCACCAAGATGAGTTCGATGCGCTGCACGCTATGGCCCATCGCTGGCCTCCACAATCCATGCGGCATCGGCGGTGCGCAGCAGGACCGTGGTGGCGTGCCACCGGCCACTGATCGGCGCATCGGCGGGAATGTCCGGCAGCATCGCCACGCCGATAAACTGACGATCGTCGTACTGCCCAATCGCGAGGCTGGCGCCGTTGCGGATGATGATCTGCGGGACGACCTGGCGCGGTAGAAAGCGGAAGGCCACGGCGTCGAGCGCCTCGCGGCGTTCGGGGATGAGCGTGGCGAGCGGTGCCTGGTAGTGATGGCGCTCGCCACGCGCGTCGGTGGCGATCCAGTGCAGGGCGTCGGCCGTCCAGGCGATGGGTGGGGTGATGCGCTCGGGAATGTCGGCCACCACTGCGGCGATCGTCGGCGTGCCCAGTCGCGCCATCGTCAGCGTCATCCGCGTGGCATTCGCGCTTACAACGGCGAGCGCGTCGCTGCGCCCGTCCTGCCAGTCGATGGCGATAATCGGATCGGGCAGCGCCACGATCGCCGCCACCGACCCGTCGCGCCGCCCCACGCTGAGCCGCGTGCCCGACCCGATCTGTTCGCCAAAGACGAGCGCGTTGCCGTCGGGCGCAAAGCGCACGAGCGTGGCCCCACTTGTCGTGGTGAAGGCCGTCGTCGCCGTGGTCCAGCCCGTCACGGCGATCACGCCGTCGCGCACACTCCCGCCGTAGTTGCGCTGGCCCACAAACACCGCGCTCAGCGACCGTCCGCCGATCTGCATCTCGTCCGCGATGCCGGCGTAGGCGTCAATCGTCGGGATACGCTGGCTGCGCTCGCCAACGAGTGCGACGGTCTGCCCCGCCTCGGGCGTGGGCGTCGGCCCGCTCGCGCTCGGGCCTGCGGTGGGGCTGAGTGGGTTGCTGGTAATGCGCCAGCCGTTGTTTGCCCACCAAATCGTGGTGAGGATACTGCCAGGCGCACCGACCGGGATGGTCCGCGTTGTGGTGCGCAGCGGCGGCGGGAGCGTCAGCGTGGTCGTAATGCCGCTGCGCACCGTCACATCGGCCCAACTCGCCGCGCCGTCGCTGGTTGTTGCCACGATATGATAGTCGCCACTGCGCACCGTCGCGTTCGCCGTGCCTGGCCGCCCATTTATGGTCAGCGTGGTTGCTGGTGCTGCGGTGATAACAAGCTGCCCCTGTCCGCGCCAGAACGGCGGGATGATCCCACTGAGGAGCCCACAGCTCATGATGAGCAGCAGGATGCCGCTGATGGTGACGATGCGCCAGGGATAGAGCAGCCGGGCGAGCAGCGCGCGAAGATTGAGTGTGTAGCCAGCGAACGCGACCATACGGGGGTGTCCTTCTTTACCGTTTCGCCTCGTCGGCGTAGGTGCGGCCGGTGACGAGACGATGGAGGGCTTCGGGCCACATGCGAATGAAGACCGGCGTGCGCTCGGTATCGGCGACCAGCAGCGCCGTCGAACCCTGGCCTTTGCGCAGACCACAGGTCTTGAGGTAGGCGAGCTCGGCCTCGTTGAGCTCCATGATCTTGCCGACTTTCTCGGCCGCCCCAGACTGTGCATTCACCCCGAGCAGCAGCTTCGTGCGTGCGCTCTCCACGATGATAGTCGTATCGGTCATGCCAAAGAGATCGTCCCAGCTCTGCGTAATGAGCGTGACCTGGAACTTGAGCGAGCGCCCAATCCGGTAGGCCAGCGCGAGTGTGGCGCGGCCGGCTGGCGTGGCCAGCAGCACGTGCCCCTCATCGAGCACCAGGTGGGACCAGGGGCGGCCGGTGGGGCGGTTGATCGCGGTGGTGACGAAGAAGTCGAGCACGATGACCGGGATGACGCGCGCGAGGCGGCGATCCGGCGTGCGCAACAACACCGACAGGTCGATGGCGAGCAGCGGGTTATCGGTCGGGATGTTCGACGGCGCGTTGAAGAGATCGCCGACCGATCCTTCGGTGAAGATTTGCAGCGACTCGGCAAGATCGGCGCGGCCATCGCGTGCGAGCGCGGCCTGGACATCGCTAAACGTCGGCATCGGGACGTTGAAGCTCATCACATCGTCGGTGACGCCGCGTGCGCGGTAGGCGGCGAGCACGGCGCGGTCGATGGCGGCGCGATCCTGCGGCAGCACCGACATATCCGACTCGCGCAGTTCGTTTTCGATCAGGGCCCCCACAAAGGCGATGCGCTCGCCCAAGAGGTCGATTCCGTCTTGGACAATCTGCTGCGCGCGCTCGATGGTGAGGCGGGGGAGTTCGAGCGGGTTGATGTGATACCCGGCCATCCGGGTCAGCGAGATATAGGCTCCATCGAGGTTGCGCACAAACCCCAAATACTCCTGCTGCTTGGGATCGAGCAGCAAAATCGCGTCCTGGCCGAGCGCGAGATCCTGGGCGAGCAGCCCGGAGACGACATAGGTTTTGCCGTTGCCAGGCTCGCCCACGACGAGGCCGTGGGGGTTAACCGCGCGCTTGCGGTCGTAGAGGATCGGCGCGCCGGTGGCGGGGTGCTCGCCATAGATCACGGGCAGCGCCCCCGGCTTGCGCGAAAGTCCCGGTGTTGCGGTGGGCAGCCCCATGGCGACGGCGCTGGCGGCGGCGTCGTGCCAGCGGGTGAGCAGTTGGTGGCCAAGCGGCAGCGACTCGGCGTAGGCTTCGTACATCCGATACTGCGTGGGGGTGAGGATGCAGCCGCGCAATGAGGCACCGCGGCGAATGGCATCGACGCGCTCGGCGAGCTGTTCGCGCGTGGCGGACGAGATGGTGATCGTCACGCGATACTGCATGAGTGCGTCGGTGTCGGCGGCAATTGCGCTGCGCAGGGCCGCGACGGCCGCGATGCCGAGCGTGGATGCATCGTCGGCCACGCCGCTGCGCTGCGCATCGTTGGCGATCGTGCTCATCCCCGCCTTCTCGCTCGCAACCAAGATACGCCGCGCCTCGGCCGCCGCAATGCGGCTGATGTGCTGCTGCATGCTCACGCCCGGCAGATGGACACCGAGATCGGCATCGTTGAGCCAAGTGAGATCGAGCATCGGGGCGAAGCTCTGCACTTCGAGCGTGGTCTGCACGCTATCGCCCACCTCGATGACGGTGGCGTGCTTCCGGCCGATGGCCCCTGGCGCGAGCACGCGCGCGATCGTCGCGCTGCCGCGCTCACGGCGGTTCCCCGTTGGTCCACTGTCGCGCTGACGGGCGATGATGGGCTGGCGCAGTTCGTCGCGCAGGGTGGTACGGCGTTGGCTCATGGATGCACCGTCAGGAGTGCGCGGACGCGCGTAGCGAGCGCGTCGGCGAGCGGATAGCGTTCGGCGCGGATCGGGTCGGCGGTTTGATACAGCAGCTGCGCGATCTGCTCGGGCGTGGGCAGGTACGCCTGGGGCGTGCCGTAGAGCGTGCTGAGGTTGCTGGCAAACATGCGTGCGCGCTCCACGGCGGTGCGCAGCGCCGGCAGCGCGAGGCTGGTGCTCCTGGCTCCACCGGCGGCCGGTGTGGCCCCGCGTTGGCCGCGACGGGTGCGCCCAACGGGCGCGGTGCTCGGCGCGCTGACTGGGATCGTCCAGACAACCTGCTTTGGTCTAACTTCGGTGCGGCTGCTCAGCCACACCAAATAGTCCACCATGCTGTCGCAGACCTGCTGGAGCATGACCGAGTCGCTCTGCTGCTGCGCGGCGATGAGTTGGCGTACGTCATCGGCGATATTGAGCGGCGCGTCGAGGCGCTGCACGGTGATGGCGAAGGGCAGCGCGCACAAGAGTTGGTGGTAGCGCTCGGCCAAGAAGCCCTGCGTAGCGTGGTCGATGAGATCCCAGGTCGGCGCGCCGCCGCAGACGATGCCGACGGCCGCGCCGCTGGCGAATGCCGCGCCGCCTTCGACGATCTGGGTGGGGAAGAGATCGGTGAGCTCAGGCATCGGGTGTGTCTCCGTTGTCAGGTGTCTCGCGCCACCGCAGGCGGAGCGTCGGCGTGGGGAGTGCGGTGGGGGTGTCGAGCGTCACGGTGGGCGGCGTGTAGAACAGCTGGTGCGGGCGCTGGAGGTGGCGCGCAAGGATGCGTGCCACCTCGGGAATGGGCAGTCCCCACAGCCGGCCGTCCACCACGACGCAGACCGCCAGGATGCTCGGCAGCGTGATCCACGCGGTCGTGTCGATCGGGGTGTGCGCAAAGCTCACGGCGCTCAGCCCGAGCGACAGCCCGATCATCGCGGCGGCAAAGCTGCGGACGGGCAGGCGCATATCCAAAATGGCGATGCTGCTGCGCAGCCGCAGCCGGCGCGGCATGGGGGCACGGTACATGGCGGGCTCCTTAGGCGACTTTGATCAGCGGCGTGAGATACACGATGAACTTCGCGATATTGGCCACGACGGCGAGCAGGACGACGACGGTGACGAGCCGCCAGAAAATCGAAACAAAATCCACGTTGTCCTCCGTCACCATCTTGATGATGTCGATGGTGAATTTGATGCTGACAATGCCAGTGATGAACAGGGTGATCCCGGTGGACGCCTCTGTGACCAGGCCGGTGATGTCCACCGGGAACACGAAGGCCAGGAACGCGACGAAATCGAGGCCGCCCGCCATCCATGCGCTAACAAGTGCGATCATGCTGTGTGCTCCTTCCCGCGCGACGCGGGGTATGAATGAGAACCGAAAGCCAGTGCTCCCGTTTATGCCACACACCAGGGCCACCCGGCCCAGATGCTACATAACCCTTGGACGATCCACGCCACCACCCCGCCGCCGCCGTACGGTCCGCCATCGGTGTTGGGCGACCAGTAGTTGCCGATCGGCGTCGCCGCCGGGATCGGCGTGAAGATCAAGCTGCCGGGATAATTCGGCGGCGGGAGTTGGTAGGGTTCGTCCTCGCCAATGATCGCCGTGGGCGTCGTGCCGGGGATCGGGCTCGCCGCGAGCGCGGCCAGGCTCGGCGGCTGCGCGCGCGGCAGGAAGTCGCTCGGGTCGGCCATGTCGGTCGTACAGCTCGCGTCGGCCGGCGCGGCCGTCAGGCCGGGCAGTGTGGCGAGCCACGCCGGCGTACAGATGTCCGCGCCGACCGGCATGCCGGTGTAGCCGATCTGTTGCAGTCCGACGTGCAGGTGCGCGCCGGTGGTGGCCCCGGTCATGCCGACAAAGCCGGTCAGGCTGGTGAGCTGATAGACCTTGTCGCCGATCCGCACCGGCGGGCCGCAGCCGGCTACCGTGGTGATGGTGCCGTCGAACCCCGGTGGGTCGGCGCGACATTTCAGTTCGTCATCGCCGGTGGGCTCGCTCGGGGTATCGCCGCCGGGCATCGGCTGGCCCGGATCGATGGTCATGCCCTCGCAGCCGCCGACAATCCGCCGTGCCTGCCAGAAGTGCGCCCGGTAGTAGGGATCCCCCTGCACCGCATGCAGCAAACAGCCGTTGTCGTAGTTGTAACAATCCGCAAACAGCCCCTTGCCGGCGTACATCGAGACATGACGCGTGCCATCGGCGGTGTTGCGCAGGAAGATGAGATCGCCGGGCGCCCAGCAGGTGGTTGCGGCCCCTTTGAGGTTGGCGA
>JAYUUK010000318.1:0-3601 GCA_043754595.1 Roseiflexaceae bacterium
TGCTGGCGCTGCTCCTGTTCGCTCCGGCGCTGGCGCAGGCCACCCCGCCAATTATCGTCGACCAGACGGGCCAACTCAACAAGGATCGGGTGACCAGCGCCGCGAACAAGCTGACCGCGCTCGGCGCGCGCGTCGGCGTCTATCTTATCAATAATGGCGACTCGAGCGGGGCCGATGCGCTGCAGCGCTACAACGGTGATGGGCTGGCCAGCGGCACATCGATGGCGAGCGATGCGATCGCGATCTATATCTCGTTCAACCCGCGCTACGCCGAGGTGGCCGCCGGAACCCAGTGGGACGGGCTGCTCGGCGGGTCGAGCGGCATCGCCCGGCTGCGGCAGCAGGTGCTCACCCCTGGGCTCCAGAGCGGCGATACGACGGCGGCGGTGGTCAATACGCTCGATGCGATCGCTACGTCGGTCAGCAAGCCGACCAGCGGCGGCGTCGTCACCTCGCCGACCCAGACGGTCCCGGGCGATCAGGGGAGCGCGGCCGGGCTGCTCGGCGGCGCGCTCGGGCTGACGGCGCTCGGCGCTGGCGGCTACTTTGTCTACCGCCAGATGTCCAAGGGGCGCAGCGCGGCGAGCCGCAAGGAGCAGGCGGATAGCCAGCGCAAGGCGGCCGGCGCTGTGGTGGCCGATCTGGGGCAGGCCGTCCGCGACGGGCGCGAGAAAGCGCAGTTCGACGCGGTCTCGTACCCCAGCGAGGACGCCGCCGCGCTCGCTGCGCTTCAGTCCGAGGCTGAGCAGGGGTTCGAGCAGCTCCAGGAGCGCTACGGCGCCGGCGAGCAGATCCTGCGCGCCGCCGCACAGCCGACGGACAAAGACTACAGCGACGCAGCTGCGGCGTTTCAGCAGATCGTCGCCGGCGCGCCGTCCATCCGCGAGCCGCTGACCCAGGCCGACGCCCGCCGCGCCGAGCTCGATAAGGTCTTTGCCGGAGCGCCGGAGAAAATGAGCGATGCAAAGCGCGCGCTGGAGGCGACAAACGCCAGGCTCGCGGCGATCGGCGATGTGCTGCCGGACCATGCCGCCATTGCGCGCCCGGTTGCCGATCTCGCCGCCAAAGCTCAGCAGCAGCTCGGTGCCCGCCGCGCCGCAGAGGCAATTGCCACCGCTGACAGCACCATCGCCGCCTCTGAGCGCCTCAAGGCGGTGCTCGGGCGCTTCGCCGAGCTGTACCAGCAGATCGCCAACAGCCGCTCGGCTGCCGAGCGGGTGACGGCGCAGGGCTACCGCGCCGAGGAGGGCGTGGCGGCGCTCGGTAGGGCCGAGAACCTGCTACGCCAGACGGCGGCCGCACTGCCGTCTGGCGGCGCCGATGCCGCCGAGAAGTTGCTGACCCAGGCCGATGCAGCGCTCAAGATGGGGATGGATCGCGGCGGCGGCATGCCGGAGCTACGCGCCGCCAACGACGCCAGAATCGTCCAGATCAAACAGGGGATCGCCGGGCTCGATGCGGCGATCGCCAGCGGCAGGCGCACGTTCGACCTCGTCGATGAGTTTGCCGAGAGCACCTGGTCGGATATCCGCGGCAATGGCTCGGAGGCCGAGACTGCCTCGGTGGCCGCCAAGACGCTCCTCAGCCAGGCCGAGAGCCGCAACACGATGGAGCAGCAGCAGTTCAGCGATGCCGCCGCTGATCTCAACGCCGCAGATGAGCGCGTTGGCGTCAGCACCAGGCTGATCGACTCAATCGCGCAGCGGCTGCAGGATCTGGAAGATGCGCGGAATGCGGCGCGCGCCGAGATCGCTGCGGCACAGACAGATATCGAAGCTGGCTGGGCCTATGTCCGCAGCAACAATACTGAGGTCGGCAAGCAACCTGAGTCGCAGCTCGGCGATGCCCAGAAGCTGCTGACCGGTGTCCAGACCGAGGCTGCCAAGCCCAAGCCGGACTGGCTGGTGGTGGTGCGCGATGCCCGCGCCGCAAACGCGCTCGCCGACGCGGCGCTCGCCGGAGCGCGCTCGGAGGTCGATGCGATGGCTAAGCTGCAGGACCAGTCCGCCCGCGCGCAGCAGGTCGCCGCCGGCGAGGTCAAGAAGGTGGTGCAGTTCATCGGCCTCCACGCTGACGATGTGCCGCCGGAGACCCAGACCAGGGTGGCCAAGCTCCAGAGCGATGTGCAGGCGGCCTACGCGACATACCAGGGCGTGGCGCAGCTCAGCGAGGAGGCGCGGGCCGCTGCGCTGCGCAAGGTGGTGGACCGCTACGGCGCGCTGGAGACCTCAGCGCAGCAGATCTACACTGAGGTCTACGCGGCGTTCGAGCGCGCCGACGCGCTGCGCAAGCAGGTCGGCACCGAGGTCGACCGCGCGGCGCAGGCGCTGCAGCGGGCGCAGATGGCGCGCGGTCAGGCGGCCGGGCTCGCCGGCGGCGGCATGGTCAACGCATCGGCGCTCGAAGATGCGGACCAGCTGCTGCGCTCGATCCCGGTTCAGATCAGCACACAGGCCCAGGCCAATCAGGCGATCGGCGCGGCGCAGCAGGCCCGTCAGCTCGCCGAGCAGGCCGAGGCATACTATAGTGAGCTGGCTCGCGCCGAGCAGCAGCGCCGCCGCCAGGAGATGCAGCAGCAGATGGTGACCGGCGCGGTGATCGGATCGGTGCTCAACGGCGGCAGCGATCGCCATCACGGCGGCGGCTGGGGCGGCGGCGGTTGGGGCGGCGGGGGCGGCGGCTGGGGTGGCGGGGGCGGCGGGAGTAGCTCCGGCGGAAGCTGGGGCGGCGGCGGTGGCGGCGGTGGCGGCGGTGGCGGTACGCGCTCGGGCGGCGGCTGGTGAGCCTCCCTATCGTCTGACAATGCAATGGGGTTGGAGGATATTCCTCCAACCCCATCATCACATCGTGATACGCACCTGGAGCGGCTCGTGCGTTATGCCGCCAGCGACTCCCACGGCAGGGTGGTGTCGTTACGCGGGGGGACGGACGGCGCACGGACGAGCAGATTCTCGCCGTAGGCCAGGAATACACCGTGGTCCTGGCAGATGAAACGCTCGCCGTCTCGCTTCAGGACTGCGCTGCAGGTAGGGCATAGATACTCGTCCAGCAGCTTTTCGCGTTGCACCATGGAAGCCTCCCCTAAGAATGGCGAAGACCCACCTCGCTTCGAGGTGGGCCTCAGTGCCCGGTTATGCGCCATCATCGGCAAGTAATGTAACGATAATTATACCATATTTTGACCATAGAGCAATCCTATTCCTACGCTCCTAGGATTGCTGTAGTGTCAAAGGAGTCTGTATGGATATCGTCGTCGGGCTGGATATTGGCGGGACGAAGCTGCTGGTGGCGGCCGCCGACCGTGAGGGGCGCGAGCTTGTGCGCCGCCGCGCCGCCACGCCGCGCGACCGGGCGGAGGGGATCGCGCTGCTCCACGCGCTGATCGGCGAGGTGAGCGCCGGCGATCGGATCGTCGGGATCGGCGCGGCGGTCGGTGGCCCGCTCGACGCCGAGCGCGGCATCGTCTCGCCGCTCCACCAGCCAGAGTGGCGCGCTGTCCCGCTCAAGGCGCTGATGGAGGCGCGCTGGGGGTGCCCGTTCGCAGTGGATGTGGACACCAATGTGGCGGCGCTCGGCGAGTACACGGCGCTGGACGCCAAGC
>JAYUUK010000319.1:0-10895 GCA_043754595.1 Roseiflexaceae bacterium
CTGAGCCGCCCGGTAGCCGCGCCGATCTGGCTATAGGTGGTGTGGACCCGCCCAGTCTCGGGGTTGATCAGATTGGGCAGCTCGTCCAGGTAGGTGCTCTTGAGCTTGGAGAGCGAGCGGTGGCGCATGATTCGCTCGATGATACCGCTACTGTCCTTCTCGCGCAGCTTTTCCAGCACCTCGGCGGTCAGCGAGTAGCGCCCGGTCTTGGTCTTCTCCAGGCCCTCGGCCGGCAGGCCAACTTTGATGAACAGCACATCGGCGAGCTGGTCCGCTGAGTTGATGTTGAACGGGCGCTCGGCCACGGCGTGGATCTCAGCCTCCAGCGCGGCGATCTGCTCGCCCATACGCCGCCCGAGCTCGCGCAGGTAAGCCTCATCGACGGCGATCCCTGCCTGCTCGATTCTGGTCAGCGCCGCCACCACCGGCATCTCCAGATCGCGGAACACCGAGGCCACCGCCGGCATGGTCTCCAGCGCCGCCTCGAGCAGCGGTTTGAGCCGCAGCGTATAGTCCGCGTCTGCGGCGGCGTACGGCGCTGCCCGATCCAGCGGCACGTCGGCGAAGCTGATCTGGGTCTTGCCCTTGCCGATTAGCTCCTCGATAGGCGTCGGCACCTCGGCCAGCCGCAGCTCGTAGAACGCCAGGTCTTTCAGCCCTGGGCGTTTGTCGAGCAGCTTGGCGGCGATCATGGTGTCGAAGCTCAGCCCCTCGACCTTGACGCCGGCGCGCTCGAGCACCTCGATATCGAACTTGGCGTTGTGGGCGATTTTGGGCCGCTGCGCATCGCCGAATAGCGGACGGACTGCGTCGAGCACAGTCTCGACGGGCAGCTGCGCAACGCCGCTGTGGCGCAGCGGGACGTACCAGGCGTGGCCGGGGCGCACCGCGACGCTCAGGCCCACCATCTCGTCCTGCAATGGCCGCAGCCCGAGAGTCTCGGTGTCGAAGGCGAACAGCGGCGCATCGGCCATTGCCGCCACCATCGCGGCGAGCGCCGCGGCGTCGAGCACCACATCGTACTGCGCGCCACCTGGCGAGGGAGCCCCCGGCGCTCCGGGCGGCGCTGGCAGCGCTTCGCCAAACATACTGATCTGCTGCGGGCCGCTGGCGGCCGGCGCTGGCAGCGCCACCGGCTCGGCGAACATATCGATCTGACCATCCTGGCGCGGCGCTGGCTGCGGGATGGCCACCACCTCGGGGGCGCTCGGCGGCGTGGGCAGGCGCTTGATCAGCGATGAGCCGATCTCAAGCTCCTGGAACAGCGCGATCACATTCGCCCGGTCATAGTCGTGGATGACGGCGGATGGCAGGTCGAGCGTCACCGGGACATCGCAGACAATAGTGGCGAGGCGCTTGCTGAACAGCGCCACCTCGCGCTGGCCGTCGAGCGGCTTTTTGTAGCGGTTTGGCACATCGGCGAAGTTCTCGTAGAGCCCCTCGACGCTGCCGAACTGGTTGAGCAGCGCGATCGCACCAGCCTCGCCGATGCCCTTGACGCCCGGGATATTGTCTGAGGTGTCGCCCTTGAGCCCGCGCAGGTCGGCCAGCTGATCGGGCCGCAGCCCCTTATAGCGCTCGGTCACCTCGGCGAGGCCGTACAGCGAGGTGTTGCGGTCGCCACGCAGGTAAGGGTTGGCCAGCGCCACGCGGACGAAGTCATCGACGAGCTGGAGCGTATCGGTGTCGCCGGTAAGGATGATCGTCTCGGTATCGGCGGCGGCCGCCTGACGCCCGATCGTGCCGATCACATCGTCGGCCTCGAAGCCATCGGCGGTGTAGATCGGGATATTGAAAGCCGCCAGCAGCTGCTTGATGCGGGCGAGCTGCGGCTCGAACTCGGCCGGGGTCTCGACGCGGCCGGCCTTATACTCGGCGTACATGTCATCGCGGAAGGTGCGGCCGATATCGAACGAGACCGCGAGGTAATCCGGGCGGTGCTCGGCGATATTATTGAGCATGATTGAGATAAAGCCGAAGACGGCATAGGTCGGCTCGCCGCTTGAGGCGCGCAGCCCCTGGTCTTTGAGCGCGTGGAAGGCGCGGAACGCCAGCGCGTGGCCATCGATCAGCAGCAGCCGTCTGCGTCGTTCAGTCATTGCAGTGCTCCTTCACGTGTTCGCCGTGCGGCTATGATACACCGTTCCGAACGGATGATCAACTTCCTTCCGGCTATGCTGTCTACGGTGCCTGTCCGCTGCGCGTGGCCCGAGGGAGCAGCCCCCTTCCCCCTTTCATGCGTGCCGCTGGCTCTGTGCCGCCTGCGGCGTGGGCCGCTGCTCTGCCTATCCACTGCGCGGTACTTGCCCGCCTACGCGATATGCGCTCGTGCCATCTTCGGCTACGCGCAGGCACTCGTGTCATCTTCAGCTACGCGATCGGCGCTCGTGCTATCTTCAGCCTTGCGCAGGCGCTCGTGCCATCTGCGGCTACGCGATCGGCGCTCGTGCTATCTTCAGCCTTGCGCAGGCGCTGCGCCCTGCACCCGCGTCAGGGTCGCCGGCCCCCGACACCCCGGCGAGGGGACGAAGTCCCCTTCGAACCCCTAAAAGTGATGCCCTCGCGAGCTATTCGCATGCCGCCCCAGCGCAGGCCAATCGTGAGCGACCCGCGTCGCGTGCTGCCGCTCCGTTGCCGTTGCGCTGCTGCTCCGCTGTTCGGGCCATGTGCGTGCAATGCCCGGCGTCAGCCACCGCAGCCTGATGCACGGCAGGAGCGTTTCAGGGCGTGGGAGATGGCCTGGCCTGCGACAACGCCCGTTACGGAGTTCGAAGGGGCGGAGCGCCGACGCTGGATTGCCGCAGATCGGGGGCGCGGGGGCGCAGCCTTCGCATAATCCCCCTCCCAACAACAATTGCACAATCGAATCGAACGCTTGACGAAAGCAGATCGCCATGGTATAGTCGCAGCGTCACCAATACCCAGGCGCAACCAATATGCAACAGCCGCGCACAACCCGAACCTCCTGGTGGTATTTTACCTGCTCACATAGGGTCGGGTCGTTTCGCGTTTGATTGGACATGGACGGTACAGTCCGGAGGGCGTGGAGCGATAAGCTCCACGCCCTTTTTGTATGCGCCGCCCGCCAGGAGATCCGCCATGTATGACGTTGAGCTGCGCCAGCGCGCGCCGGTCGACCTGACGCCGATCCTGACCGACCCGCTATCTGACATGATCGCCCTTGCAAAGGAGAACCCGCCCATGATCGTCGTGATGTACAGCAGCGCCACCGAGCAGGAGATGGCCAATGTGATGAGCCGGCTGCGCGAGCACAATCTGACCGGCAAAGTGACCTACGGCGAGGAGCGCAATATCGTCGGGGTAGTCGGCGCGTCCATCCCGCCGACGCTGCGCGAGGAGCTTGAGCGCTTCCCCGGCGTGGCCGAGTGCGTCCGGATCTCCAAACCCTACAAGCTCGCATCGCGCGAGTTCCACCCGCTCGACACCGTCGTCGATGTGCGCGGCGTGCGCGTCGGCGACGGCAGCGTGGTGGTGATCGCCGGGCCGTGCGCCGTGGAGAGCGAGGACCAGATCGTGCGGACCGCCGTGGCCGTGCGCGAGGCCGGGGCGACGATGCTGCGCGGCGGGGCGTTCAAGCCCCGCTCATCACCATACAGCTTCCGCGGCCACGGCGAGGCCGGTCTTAAGATGCTGGCCGCCGCCCGCGCCGCCAGCGGCCTGCCGATCGTCACCGAGGTCATGACCCCCACCGATGTCGAGCTGGTGGCATCCTACGCCGATCTGCTGCAGATCGGGGCGCGCAACTTTCAGAACTACCAGCTGCTCGAAGAGGTCGGCCGCTCTGACAAGCCGGTACTGCTCAAACGCGGCATCGCCGGAACGTTCGAGGAGTGGCTGCTCTCGGCCGAGTACATTATCGCCCAGGGCAACCCCAACGTCATCCTCTGTGAGCGCGGCATCCGCACCTACGAGACCGCCACGCGCAACACCATGGACCTTAACGCCGTGGCGCTCGCTAAACGCCGCACGCACCTGCCCGTGATCGCCGACCCATCGCACGGCACGGGCAAGTGGTATCTCGTCGCCCCGCTCGCTCTGGCGTCCGTGGCGGCCGGCGCTGACGGCGTGATCGTCGAGGTTCACCCCGACCCCGACAAGGCGACCAGCGACGGCGGGCAGTCGCTCACCTGCGAGAACTTCGCCACGTTGATGCCGCAGCTGCGCGCGGTGGCCGGCGCCCTCGGCCGCGAGATCGCCGCGCTCGGCTAGCGTGGGCACTGCGTGCCCCGTAACATGTCACGCTGAGCGCCATCGATCGCGTCAGCGGGGACACGTGCCCCGCGAAGCGTCTGGATTGGCACGGCGCTGGGTGACCGCGTGACCGGGTGATGCAATCCCGAGATGCTATCCCAGCACAGACGCTTCGCGGGCCGTGCATCTGGCGGGCAAGGCATGATCGGGCGCTCAGCGTGACATGGGGGAAGATTCTGGCGCTCAGCATGACATGCGGTGCATCGGCGGGCGATCTGTGTGCTATAATCGCCAAAACGCTACCGTATAGCACGGAGACGCCGTGTCTTCACATTCCCGCCGGCTCAGGCCGCTCAATATGACGATCATCGCGCTCGTCGCGATCATGCTCTTCACGCTCTCTCCGGCATGGGATCGCCGGGCGCAGGCTAGCCCGTCGCTGACGCTATTGACGGCGCTGCCGATCACCATTGCATCCGGCGGGAGCCAACGGATCAACTTTCGTCTCACAAACGACACCTCATCGGCGATTACATACTCGATTACAGCGGCAAGCGTCCCTGCTGGCATAACGTTCTCCTTCCCAGATACGCAAAGCCAGCTTGTGCCGGCAAATAGCATAAAAGACTTTAATATTGACTTTAATGCCCCGAGCTCCAGCGGGAATTTTCGTGTGACCGTCCAGGCAAACGGTACTGCGCTATCGCTCGGAGTCGATGTGACCGTCACTGGCAGCACCGCGACACCGACGACATCGACAGTCGGGCCGCTCTCGATCACGCCGGTCAATCAGACGATCACTGGCACCCAGGGACAGCAGGGGATCTCCGCCAACGTCACGGTCTCCAACAACACCGATAGCTCCCGCACCGTGATCCTCAGCGCCACCGAGCTCCCAAAAGGTGTGACCGTCCGCTTCCCCATCCCGCAGCTGGTGCTGCAAAAAGGCGCGTCGTTCCAGTTCCCGCTGTTGATCAATTACAGCGGCGATGTGCCGCTCGGACAGAATATCGGCACCGGCCGAATCATCGCCACTGCCAAGGAAACACCGTCGCAGACCGGCACCGCGTTCCTGACGTTTGTGGTCTCCGGCGCGACGGCCACGCCGCAGCCGGCCTGCCCAGGCAATAACCAGCGCGAGGTCGGCGACCCGGGCGACAGTAAGAGCGGCGCCAAGCGGCTGCTAGTCAACGAGACCCAGACCCATGGCATCTGCGTCATCGGCGACCAGGACTGGTATGTGTTTGGCGCGGTCGGCGGGAAGGTCTACACCTTCGATATCGTCCAGATGGACTTCGGCATCGACTTGTCGCTTGAGCTGTTCGACGCCAACGACCAGCTAGTGGCCTCGAACGACGATTTCTACGCCCGCACCCCTGTGCCAGGCCAGGCGACGGCCACGCCGGGCGCCAGCGGCGATCTGCGACCGCGCATCCAGTCCTGGCGCTCGCCGGCCAACGGCGACTATTACTTGCGGGTCCGCGATAACCTGAATATCGGCGGCAATAACAAGAACTACACCATCGTGGTGGTGGGCGAGAGCTACGGCCCGACGCCCAATACCGTCTATGAGATCTGCCGCGATAAGTTTGAGGAAGACGGGCTGCCGGAGCAGGCCAAGCTGATCGTCGCCAATGAGATCCAGCCGGCGCACGTGCTCTGCCCGGTGGGCGACGCGGACTGGGTGAAGTTCTTCGGCAAGGCCGGCAAGACCTACTATCTGTTCACCGACACCCGGCCGTACAAGAATGTGCCGGAGTTCAATAATCAGACCGAGGCTGGTGCCGATACGGTCATCTATCTGGCGGATCGCGACGGCACATCGATCATCGATTTCAACGATGATATCGAGGGCTCGCTCGACTCGCAGATCCGCTTCATCCCCAGAGTCGATGGCTTCTACTACTTGCAGGTCAAGAACTCCGGCGACATCGGCAACCAGTTCATCCGCTACGACCTGACCATGCAGCTGTGCGTGCCGAACCAAGAGTGCGGCCGCGCGCCGCAGCCGATCGTCGCGCCGACGCAGCAGACTGGGGCTACCTCGCCGCCGCGCACAACCCCCACTGTGACAACGCCGACAGCGACGTTTGGCCTGATAACGCCCACCCTCACGCCGCAGACCTTTGGTGATGGCACGCCGACGATCACGCTCACGCCGCTCGCCGGTCAGTCGGTCGGGCAGCAGGTGTCGTCCGGCGCGCTGATGAACGGCCCAGGCGCGCAGTTCGCTGACGCGGCGTTCGAGCAGACCTGGCGGCGCAACGATGCGCCGGTGGCCAGCGGCGGCGTGGCGCGCGGCTGGCTCTGGGGGCCGGCGGCAGTTATGGCGCGCGGCGAGGAGTACCGCCAGGTGGTCGGCGGGCTGCGGCAGGTGCAGTACTTTGACAAGGGTCGCATGGAGATCAACAGCCCGGGCGGCGACCGCAGCAGCCTGTACTTCGTCACCTCAGGGCTGCTGGTGAACGAGCTGATCGGCGGCAAGATGCAGATCGGCGATGTCGAGTTCGCCGACCGCGGCGCGGCGCAGCTGCCGATCGCCGGCGACCCCGACGATACCGACGGGCCGACGTACGCCAGCTTCGCCGGTGCGATGGCGCCGGTGGCCGATCGCACCGGCTCGCAGCCGCGCGAGACGCTCGGGCGCGACGGGCGTGTCGGCATCTACACTGGCCCACAGCGGCCGGAGACCCAGCTCACCCGCTACGTGCCGCAGACCGGCCATGCTATCCCCGAGGTCTTCTGGCGCTTTATGCAGCAGCGCGGCCGGGTGCTCGTCAACGGCCGCGCCACCAACGCCGCCCTGATCGACTGGACGACCACGCTCGGCTACCCGCTGAGCGAGCCGTACTGGGCCACGGTGCGGCTCGGCGGCCAGAGCAGGACGGTGCTGATCCAACCGTACCAGCGCCGCGTCCTGACCTACACGCCCGACAACGCGGCCGGCTGGCAAGTCGAGATGGGCAACGTCGGCCGGCACTACTACCAGTGGCGCTACGGCGAGATGCTGCCGTAGGGGGCACGCCCATGTTCACCCCCGACCGCAGGTTCGAGCCGGCCGACCAGCGCCAGCCGCAGGCCCAGCGCCGGCTGCGCGAGGATCCGTTCGACGTAGTGCGGCGCATCACCCGCGAGATCGGGCCGCGCCGCGCCGCATCGCTCGGCGAGGCCAAGGCGGCCGGGTACGTCGGTGGGCGGCTGCGGCGAGCAGGGATGCGGGTTTGGATCGACCCATTTGTAGTGCCGCAGCCGCTCGCGGCAGACGGCGCGGTGGTCGCCGCCCTGGCGCTGCTCGGCGGGCTGCTCTCGGTCTGGCAGCCGCTCCCCTCGCTGCTGCTCATCCTCTGGTCCTGGCTGTTCGCCATGCTTCCGCTGCTGCGCGGCGGCGCGCCGGTGTTCGCCCGCCCTGGCGAGAGCCAGAGTATCGTGGCCACGCTCGCCGCGCGCGAGCAGCCACTGCGCGCGCGGCTGGTGCTGATCGCCCCGCTGGACTCGCCGGCTGCGCTCAACCCGGCCGCCCGGCTGCTGATGGGCGAGGACGCGCGGCTGCGCCGGATCGTGCTCGCCGGGGCGCTGCTGGCCCTAAGCATCGCCCGGCTGTTCTTCGCCACGCCCGCGCTGCAGATCGCCGCCCTGGCGCTGCTGGCGTGGCTGGTGGCGCTGGCAATCTGCGAGATCGTCGTGCTATCGCGCGCCGCATCGGTGGGGGCGGTGAGCCACGCTGGGGCGCTGGCCACGCTGCTGGCCGCCGCAGACACGCTTGAGCAGGCGCGCAACATCGAGGTCTGGGCGGTAGCGGTCGGGGCCGGCGAATCTGGCGATGGGGTGGTCGATCTGCTACGCCGCTACCCGTTCGACCCGCAGAGCACGAGCTTTGTGGTACTGCACGGCATCGGGCGCGGCTCGCTCAGCCTGCTGGTCGCCGATGGCTGGCCGCGCGCCGAGGCCGCAGATGCGGCGCTGCTGCAGCAGGTGCAGCGCGCCGCCGCCGATGGTCGGATCGCGCTGGCGCTCGGCGCATCGCGCAGCAGGACGCTGACCGCCGCGCTGCGCCGCGCCGGACTGCGGGCGGTGACCGTCTGCTGTCTGGGGCGGGACGGCCGGGTGCCGCTGCGGGCGACCACCGGCGATACGCTCGATATGGTCGAGCCGGAGGTGCTGGAGCAGGGGCACCAGCTGTTGGTGGCGCTGGTGCGCGGCATGGACCGCTGAGCTGTCGATCGCGCGCTGCCGCAGCGCTGCCCTGGCCATGTGTCGGCAATGCCCAACGTAGGGATGCAGCTTGCTGCGTCTGCGGTCGCCCCTCCGCCGGGTGCAGCGCTGGCGGACGGTTGCGCCCGAGCGCCCCGCCCACGTCATGGGGCCGGCGTAGCGGTCGGATCGATCGGGGTGCCGCCCGAGGGCAGCTGCGCGCCGAACAGCAGCGCCGCGATATCCAGGCCCATCGCCCGCGACGGAGCGCGGTAGACATTGGCGAGCACGATGATGGTCACATCATCCTCCAGGTAGTGGCCGACGTAGCTAGAGAACCCGCTGACTTTGCCGGCGTGCCAGGCGATTTTTTTGCCGTACTCGGTCGAGATGCGCCAGCCGTCAGCGTAGTCGCCCTGCTGCGGCGCGTAAAGCTCGGCTTTACTGGCCGGCGAGAGAACATCGCCGGCCAGCAGCCGCTCCCACTTCAGCAGGTCTGGCGCGGTCGAGATCAGGTCACCTGCGCCATACAGGTTGGAGAGGTCGATGGGAGTGGCGCGCTGCGGCAGCGTGGTGTAGCCGGTAGCGGCATACGGCACGATCGCGGTCTCGGGGGCGCTGAATGTCGCGTCCATGCCGGCTGGCTGAAAGAACGTGGCGCGCAGATAGGCGGGGTATGGCATATCGGCGGCCACCGCGACAATCTGCGCCAGCAGCACGTAGCCGCCATTGCTGTACTGGAAGCGCTCGCCCGGCGCGAAGTCCACCGGGAGCTGCGCCAGTCGGCTCACCAGATCATCTGGCGTCACGGCGAACGGCTCGCGCCTGGGGAAATCTGGCTGCGCGGTGAAGTTAGGGATACCGCCCGAATGGTGCAGCAGATTGTCGATGGTGATCGGCTGCCACTGCTCGGGGCACGGCGCGAGGAAACGGCAGATCGGGTCGCTCACCGCGAGCTTCCCTTCGTCCCGCAGATGCAGGATGGCGGCGGCAGTGAACTGCTTGGTGAGCGAGCCGAGGCGGAAGCTGGTCTGCGCGCTGTTCGGCACCCGCTGCTCCTGGCTGGCCAGACCGTAGCCGCGCAGCAGCAGCGTCTCGGGGCCGCGGGCCACCAGCACCACCCCGGCGAACCGCGCGGCGTCGGTCTGCCCGGCGAGGTAGTCATCGAGCCGCCTGGCGAGCGCGCCCGAGATGATCGGCGTCGGCGGGGGCGGGACGGCGGGGGTGAGCGTCGGGATGGCGGCGGTCTGAGTCGCGGCGGCCAGACCCGCCTGGAGCGTCGCAATCGTCTGCGCGCCGGCGATTCGCTCGGCCTGTAGCGCGTCGATGGTGGCGCGGAGCTGCCCAGCGACATCAGCGGTGGGCGGTGGTGGGGTGGCGGCGCTGGGGGCAGCGGCGTCGGGGGCGGCGCAGGCGGCGAGCGCCAGCAGGCACGCGAGCAGGCAACATTTCATAGCGCGTCGGGTTATCATAGGTTGACGATCTGGCGTCCGTATGCTATTATAACTCCGATTTATGGTGCTTGTAGCTCAATGGCAGAGCGCCGCACTGTGGCTGCGGAGGTTGCGGGTTCGAAACCCGTCAGGCACCCCACATACATGTCTGAAGCGATTTCGGACTGTGCATCGGCCCGTGCAATACACTCCGCCAGGAGCGTGTCGCGCGGGCTTGGTGTTATTGCTGCAATCTCCGATCCAACTGCCGGGTCGATCCACACCGTCGTACAGCGTGCCTGGACAACGGATCGCTGCTCGGACAACGTCGCTGCGGCGAGGAGCGATGCCAGTGATCCGAGATAGTTCATCGCGCGTAATATCCAGGGTCTGGCGCGGCGAGGGAAGATCGATCTGATCGCAGCTCAACAGCGGGCTGACGCCGGCGGAAGCAGATTCATTCGCCCAGGTCATCGCGGCGCAGAAGTGAGCCGCGCATACAGGGCGTGATCACCGACGCCGAGTACGCCGAGCGGTACCAGGCGATCGTGGTACGTGTCTGAAGGAACCGCCGATGACCCGCCTGATGACTATTGCCGCCCTGCTTGTCGCCGCCGGCCTCGCCTGGCCATCGACGGCTGCGCTCCGTGCCATCGCGCCGATGGACATTATAGACGTCTATCTGCCGCTAGTCACGAGCGCCGATCCGCCCGCCGTGGGGCCGACGGCGATGCCGAGCGTCACACCGGTCACGCCGCAGCCGACGGCCGACCCGCGCGCGGGCTGCTCGCCAGCGTACCCGACGGTGTGTATCCCGCCCCCGCCGCCGGACCTGAACTGCGGCGATATCCCGTACCGGCGCTTCGCAGTGCTACCGCCTGACCCGCACAACTTCGACACCGATCACGACGGGATCGGGTGCGAGAGCGGGTAGCGAGGAAACGAAATGACACGTCGACTGCCATGGGTATCGGTCGCTATTCATAAAGAGTGGTACATTGCGCATATCCGTCAATGCCTTTTTCCTGAAGATAATCAGTACCTTGACGGCTAGCTGTG
>JAYUUK010000320.1:0-3588 GCA_043754595.1 Roseiflexaceae bacterium
CAAGGCGTGTCAAAAGGCGAGCACGCGTATATTCAGTAGGGACAGTACGAATGAGCGCGACCGCATCCGAAGCTACATTAGGCAGGTCCGGCGCGAGCTCGATAAGCAGTTGGGCGCGATTCTGTTGATCACGAATGCCATGTGCTGCTGATACTGCATCTGGAAGTGCGTCAGGCAGACACGTCGCGAGGACGGTAAGCAACGAGGCGCGATGCTCCAGATGTGAAAATGTATGCGCAAGCGTGTGGACGTCCCGAAGCTGTTGTGCAGATAGCCACGGCACAAGGCGAGCGAGGGCAATAGCGCGATCATGCTCGTCCGCAAGTGTCGGTATGGTTGTCATGGCGTCCTCAAGCGCCTCTGGGCTGCGAGGCGCGAGTGTGACAAGCATCGTGACTCGCTGCCGCACATCCACGACTGCGCGCGCCATGATCAATGCTCGTCGGCGCGCTGATACATCGTACGGCGCAAGCATTGTGAGCGCTTCAAGACGCAGCCAAGAGTCCGCGACTGCACGAGCAGCTTGTAGCGCTTTGGGCAGCAATGTGGGGTGATTCGCCGTTAGGATGGTGAGGGCGTGTGCCCGTTGCCAGTCTCCACCGAGTGTCCGTATAATTGCCAGGCATTGCTGAAGCTGAGCTTCGTCGAGGAAAGGTGCAAGCTCCATAAGCGCTTCAAAACGGAGTTGATTGTCATCAATCGTTCGGAGAGTATCGAGCGCGATGGGACGTATCGCGGGCAGGTGCGGCGCAAGTGCGGCGAACGCGGTACTACGCGCTCGTGTGGGCGTAATAGTCTCCGCGAGGGTCCGCGCCTCAGCAAGAATATCAGGCGAGTCAGGGGCCAGCGCCATAAGTGTCGTAACGCGGCGCCAGCCAATGAAAATGGTGCGAGCAGTAGTGAGCGCCTCAGTACGAACGTTTGGCAACTGCGGTAGTAATAGCCCAAGTGCGAGCGCACGATGTTCTTTATCAATCAAGCGACGTGCGAGCGCAAGTGCCTGTTCCTCTGGTAGGTCGACATTTGCTTGTATGAGCGCGCGCAGTGCTGCGAGCTGTACACCTTCATCGGGCATCTGCGCAACATGCTCCAGCGCCGCAGTGGCGCTCCAGCGCCCATGTGGGGTATCGGTCGTCACAAGGGCGACGAGCAGTGCGGGCGAGATAGTTCCGCTCAGACTGCGGATCGATGCCATCATCAGCGCGCAGCGGACACACAGCGCAATAGCATGCTGCTCCTCCGCTCGTGTCCAAATCAGCTCAAGGTCGCTGAGATAGCCGGTATAGCTCCCTTCAGCGCGATAGCGCGCATCAGCCCATGGCTGGAGCGGGTGTGCCCCATCGCCAACGGCGACGATCTCAGTGAGCACCTGCCGCAGCGTCTCCCACCCTCCGCTTTCCTGCAGATGCCGCACCCAGAACAGTCGCAGGTAGTCAGGCAGTGGGTCGCTCCGATCGGCGTACCACGCCTCGCCCAAGGCGACGAAGCGCTGCGCAAACGCGGCGCGCCTGCTGCCAAGCCGCTGCTCGGCGTACACCTCGCGCAGCTTCTGGTGGCTGAAGACATACGGGCGCTCGCCGCTGCCATCGCCGATCACAAAGCGTCCCACCGCCCGTGCCGCGTCCTCGACATCCCGCGGCATCCCCAATTCACCTGGATCAAGCTGCTGAAGATCGGCTGTTGTGAGCGGGCCATACGCGGTGGCTAACAGCCCGAGGAAAGCGAACACCCGTGGGTGCGCTCGGTCGGCGTTGCGTAGATCTTCGAGCCATAGATCGAAGATTGCGTTGAGGTCGTCCGACGGGAGTTCGGAGAGTCGCCCCGGCTTGATTTTCTCATCAAGCAGCAGCTCGACCAGCAGCCGCACTACCACCGGGTCGCCGCCGCTGACGCGCTCGATCTCGGCCAGCAGATCGACATCGGTCGCCAACGTGTCGAGCGGATTGCCCATACTCATCAGGATCGCCCGCACCGCATCGCGGCGCAAGCCTTCCAACTCCACATCGCAGGTTAGGCGGCGGGCAAAGCCCAGCTCGCGCTGCCAGTGGACACGGGTGCGGTGGGCCACCTCGCGCGCGGCGACGACGATTTTGAGCCTTAGCGACGGCGCACTTGGAAACAGCGCGCTGGTCACTGCCCAGCCGGTCGCCTCATCGAGTCCGTCGATGACGACCAGCAGGTGTGCGCCATCGGGCATCGGGCGGCGCAGATAGTCAGCGATGATGGCGCGCAGGTTCGACGGCGACTGGTCGAATGTGGCGAACGCGTCGCGCTCACCGTAGGCGTCGGCGAGCTGCCAGGCCAGCATACCGAGTGCATCGGCTTCACCACTCGTCTGGTAGCGAATGCTGATGGGAACGAAGATCACAGTCCACGCAGACGTTGTCTGCCGCAGCCGCGCAATCCAGTGGACCAGGAGCGCCGTCTTGCCACGCCCGGTCGGGGCGATCAGCAGCCCAAACGGGCGGGTATCCTCGGTGAGAAACACGTCGAGGCGTGCCAGTTCGGCATCGCGCCCGCCAAAAATCTGGGTGTAGTCCTCAATGAAACGCGGCAGGTCGGCCCGCAGTCCATAGGGAATGGTGCCAAAAAGCTGCTGGTAGACGTGTACTACCGCGCCTCGTCCAATGGCGTTATAGCTGCCAGAAACGGCGCCGGTGGTGGTCGCATCGCCAGCGACGACCTGGCCAATCGTGTCGATCGACGCAGACTGAAGATCGACACTGCCGCGCAGTGCAGGGCTCGCCGCATCGGCACGATCGTCGGCAGGCTGTGGGCCAGGGGTTGTCATCAGCGGCTCGCGTGCAATCTCGGTATCTATACCATGATACGCGGTTTTCTCGCTGCTGTACATCGGTTTTGATACACACAGTGCTCTATCATCTGACAAGACGAAACGCAACGTCATTGTGACCGATTGGCGATATCATTGCCGTCGCCGAACGCGATGGCGCGATCAATGCAGACTCACGTCGGAGATAACGACGTCGTGGAGCGCTCACGCTGCAATGTGCGGCCTGGGGAAGGGAAATCAACACGAAAGCGGTCCAGCGGCTAGCATAGACGAACCGCGTATAATCTCGGTATGCACGCACGATGCGCGGTCGTGCGCCCGGTCGCAACCGCTGTACACCGCTCCGCGGTTGCCCCGACCGCCATTTGTCGTAACCTACGGCCGCGGAAGACCGCTCGCACAGCGCGCGTCGAGCGAGGTACAGCCAAGCAGATGAAATGGATCGTCGTCGACAATGGACGCACGCTCGGGCAGCGCGGCACGGAAGATGGTCGTATCCTCCGCGACGACGAACATCCCTTGGGCGCACGCATCACACTGGAGCGCGAAGGGCGCATCGCTCCCTTCGCGATCACCTGCGGCATCTCTGGCTGGATGGTGCATAACGCGCTTTTTTGGTTCGCAGCAGGACGCTGAGCACGACTATCTGCTGATGTGTGCGGCACTGGAAGCCATCCTGCACCTCGAACTCGCGGGAGAAGACGAAAACGCCGATGGCAGGATGGCGCAGATGGCAGACGCCATCGCCACATTCGTCGAGCAGTATCCCTAGCGGTACAAGATATGCGCTCCCA
>JAYUUK010000321.1:0-33420 GCA_043754595.1 Roseiflexaceae bacterium
GTAGCTTCTCTTTTCTACTTGCGTAGAAAAGGGATGATCTCGGGGCTGCGCCCCCAAAACCCCCGCTGCTCGGCAGGCCTTGGCGAGCCGGTGTTCGACAAGCTGCTGATCGCGGGGGCTGTGCCGCCAAACCCCCGCCGCGCACCAAGAAAGTACCGTTTACGCTGCTGCGGCGAGTGTTACTCCGCCGCGCCCGTCCCGTCCGGCACCTCGGCGCGGCGCGGCGCGATGGCTGGCGCCATGGCTGGCACTGGCGCTGGCGCCGTGAGCGGCTCGTCCGCCTCGTCCATCTCCTCATCACGGTTGAAGCGGCGGCTCCACGCGCCGGTCAGGCGCTCGGTCAGCCCCTCAAGCAGGCTGTAGACCGTCGGCACCACCAGCAGCGTCAGCAGCACCGACGTCAGCAGTCCGCCAATTAGCACCACCGCCAGACCGCGGCGGAACTCCGAGCCCTGCCCGGTGCCGACGAGGTGGATCCCGATCGCCACCGGTAGCGAGCCGGCCACCAGCGCCATCGTCGTCATCAGGATCGGCCGCAGTCGGATGGCACCCGCCACCTGGATGGCGGTATTCTTGGCCAGCCCGGCGCGCCGCAGCCGGTTGGTGAAATCCACCAGCAAGATGGAATTCTTCACCACCAGGCCGAGCAGCAGGATCAACCCGATCATACCGGTGATGTCCAGTGGAATATTCGTCAGCCGCAGCGCCAGGAATGCGCCGATGAAGCTGAACGGCATCGCCATCATAATGATCAGCGGCTGGGTGAACGAGCCAAACTGCGATGCGAGTACCATGTAGACGAAGAGTACCGAGAGCCCCATCGCCAGGAACAGCGAGCCGAAGCCATCCTGCTGCTGCTGCGCCGTGCCGACCAGCCCGGTGATCATCGTCGTTGGGGGCGGAGTCTGCTGCTTGATCTTGTTCAGAAGCGCCGCCGTGGCATCGTTGATGTTGATACCGTTGGCGAGGTTCGCGCCGACGATCGCCTGGTTGAGACGGTCGTAGCGCTGGATCGTGATCGGGCTCGAGTCGATCTGCGCCTGCCCGAGCGACGTCAGCGGCACGCTCCCGCCGCGCGTCGGCACGACGATATTGCGCAGCGCGTCGGTCGACGAGCGATCCTCCGATCGCAGCCGCACCACAACATCGGTGTCCGTGCCGTTCTGGCGCAGCACCGTGGCGGTATCGCCGTTGACTAGCGCGCGCACCGAGACGGCGATGTCGTCGTTGGTGATCCCGAGCGCGCCGATCCGAGTCGGGTCGGCGTTGAAGATCAGCTCTGGCTTGCCCGGCTGATAGTTCGTGTCGACGTCGATCAACCCCGGGACCGAGCGGGCGACATCGGTGACCTTGAGCGCGTAGTCGCCGATGGTACTGATCGTCTCGGTGGACTGGATGCTAAATTGCACCGTCCGTCCGGTCACCGCCGTGCTGCTGCCCTGGAAGCTCGGCGCGCTGAACGACACTTTGGGCAAGAAGCCGAGCTGTGGCCGCAGCCGCTCCTGGACATCGAGCGTCGGCGTGTGGTCATCGAGCTGCACGGTGAACTCGGCGCGCTCGGCGTTGCCGCTAAAGCCGATGTTGCTGATCACCGATGTGACCTCGCGATCGGCCAGCATTACCTGCTCGGCCTTGAGCGCCAGTTCTTTGGTCTGGGACAGCGTGGTGCCAGGCGGCAGCTCGAAGCCCATCACAAACTGGTGCTGGTCCTGCACCGGGAAGAACTGGAACTTCAGCCCGCGCGCCACGCCGAAGCTGCCGACGAGTACGACGATCGCCAGGGCCACCACCGCCAGCCGGCTCCAGGTACTGCGCAGGCTGAGTTCCAGCAGTCGCTCGTAGAAGCGGCCGAAGCGGCCGGTATCCTCGTTGGCCTCGCTGATCAGCGATGCGTCCTGCTCGTTGCCCTCGGCGCGCAGCCGCGCCACCGCCGCGACGATCTCTGGCCGCTCGTGGCTGCTGTGGTGATCATGGGCCTTTGAGCGCTTGAACAGGTTGGCCGAGAGCATCGGCGCGAACATGAACGCCTCCACCAGCGACAGCAGGATCGCGGCCGAGATCGTCAGGCCGAATGACTTGAAGATGATACCGGTGGTGCCGCTCGTGAACGTCACTGGCAGGAACACCGCCACCACGGTCAGGGTCATGGCCAGCACCGAAAGCGAGACTTCGGCGGTGCCCTTCGACGCCGCGATCCGCGGGCTCTCGCCGCGCTGGGTGTGGCGGAAGATGTTCTCGCGCACCACGATCGCGTCATCGATCACCAGGCCGACGCACAGCGAGAGTGCCAGCAGCGTGATCAGATTGATCGTTAGCCCGAAGACCGGCATCATAGCGAACGTCCCGGCCAAAATGATCGGGAGCCCGGCCATCGTCACCAGTGTGTTACGGTCGCGGAAGAAGGTCATCACGATCAAGATCATCACCGCCACGCCGAGGAACACCGCTTTATTGACAGCCATGCCGGCCGCCGGCAGTACCACAAAGCCGATCAGCAGCACCAGCGCCGGCAGCAAGCTGCTGACCAGCACGTTGCGCAGCCCGGAGAAGAAGAACATAACTACCAGCAGCGCCGCCACCGATGAGAAAATCAGCTCTTCGAGCGAGGAGATCGTGCTGCTGACCACCGATGTCGATGAGTCGCTCGGGATGCTGTAGGTCAGATCCTGACGATCTTTCGTGGCATCTTTAGAGTCTTTGAAGGCGCGGCCGAGCTGCACTTTGACCGCATCGGCCACCGAGACGGTGTTGGTGCCGGACTGCTTGCGCACCGCGATCAGGATGGCATCGCTGCCGTTCAGCCTGGCGTAGGTCTTGGTATCGGCCACACCATCGGTCACCGTCGCGACATCGCTGACGCGGTAGCTCGTGCCGGTGATCTGGATGTCGCCGATATCCTGCGGCGTCTGCAGCATGCTCGGCGCGCGCAGGCTGATATCCTGCTGGCCAACGGTGATGCTGCCGAGGCCGAGGTTGGTGTTGGCCTGCTGCAGTGAGCGCGAGATTTGCGATGGCAGGATGCCGTAAGCCGAGAGCTTGTTCAGATCCATCTGCACGTTGATCTGCCGCTTCAGCCCGCCGGAGACGGTGGTCGAGCCGACGCCCGGCGCGCGCTCGATCTGCGGCACGATCTCATCTTCGACCAGCCGCCGCAGCTCAAGCGGCGATTGCCCAGTCTTGCCCGCCACCGCCACCGTCAAGATCGGCGCACTGTTTGGGTCGAACCGCTGGTACAGCGGCTCGCGAATATCGCGCGGCAGCGTGTTGCGGATCGCCGAAACCTTCTCGCGGATGTCGCGGTCGGCCTTCTCCAGATTGGTGCCCTCGACGAAATCGAGCCGGATGATCGCCTGCCCGTCCGATGCGGTGCTGGTGATATGCTTGATGCCGTTAATGGTGTTGACGACGTTCTCGACTGGCTTGACCACCTGCTCGGTGACGCTCTCCGGCCCAGCGCCGGGGTACGAGATCGAAACGACCTCGACGGCGACTTCGAAATCCGGCAGCAGATTGACCGGCAGCGTCCGGTACGAGAGTAGACCAAACGTGACTACCAGCAGCATCAGCATCGTCACGAAGACTGGCTGGGTGATCGATGTGTCTGAGATGCCCATCCCGGTGAGCTTCTCTTGTTTGCGTAGCGCCATACATGACCTTCTTTACGTGGCGAGAGCGGAGCGATTGTGAGCTTTACAACAATGTTACTATACCGTAAAATATCTTGACGCGCAAGTTAAGGTTTCGTCGCCGACGCTGGCGGTAGGGGGAAGACGAAGAACAGGCTATCACGTGATATCACACGGGATCGGTAGCTCTACGGATAACAGCGAGGACACGGATGGAAATGACGCTCCGCGAGCGGCGCAAGCAGCAGCTCCGCGATGAAATATTAGAGACGGCGGTCGGTATTGTCAGCAGCCGCGGCTTCAGCAGGCTCTCGATGGAGGAGCTGGCGCTGCAGGTGGGCATCTCAAAGCCGACGCTCTACAGCCATTTTGCCACCAAGGATGATCTCTTGCTCGCAGCTTCGGTGTACAAGCTCAATGAGTTTGTGACGCTCGTCGAGTCTGATGACGGCGACCCGCCGCTGCTGCGATTAACAACGGCGCTGCGCGGGGTGTTGCAGCGGCAAATCGAGGCGCGTGGGATGAATCTACGGCCCTGGCCGGAGCTGATGCGGATGATGTGCGAGGCTCCGGAGTCGCTTGCGCTGCTGCAACGGATCGAGGCTAGCATCCGCCAGCTCATCGCGCTCGCGCAGCAGCAGGGGGCGATCGATCCACATCTGCCGCACGATGTCGTCGAGCATCTCTTCTTTGCGCTGGCGAGCTCGATGCGCGACCCATACCGCATGCCAGTGTCCGCCGACCGCCAGAAGGACGTGGCCGATGGGATCGTCGCCCTCTTTGCGCGCGCGGTGACCCCGATCATCGACAGATAGACACAGATAGCGTTAAATACCTGGGTAACTCTGCTCAAATGGTGAACGGGCAGTTTGTGCCCATCTGTGTCTATCTGTGTCTATCTGAAAAAGGCATCTACCTACCGAGCGTGCGCAGGTAATCGCGGCTGAGCTTGACGCTTTCTAGCGGTGGCCGCCGGCAGACATCCTGCTCGACGATGAACCACTCGGCACCAGCCGCCTCGCCTGCGTCGATCGCGCCGGGGATATCCAGCCGCCCGTGGCCGACCTCGGCGAACGTCTGCTCGTCGCGCGCCATATCCTTGAGGTGGACGAGCGCGACCCGCCCGCTGAAATCTTTGAGGAGCGCGGCAGGGTCATAGCCTGCGAACGCTGCCCAGTATATATCGATCTCGAATAGCAGCGCCGGCCCGCCCTCATCGCGTAGGATATGCAGCCCGGTGCTGTCGCCGGCCGGCTCGAGCTCGAACTCGTGGTGGTGATAGCAGAACTCGATCCCCGCGGCGGCGCTGCGCTCGGCGAACCCGCCGAGCAGCTTGGCGAGCGTGCGGTAGCCAGGGCCATCTGGCCGGCGCTCCGGCGGCAGCCACGGGCAGATCAGATACGGCGCGCCGAGCGTCTTCATATCGGCGATCGCGGCGTCTAGGTCGCGCTCCATCGCATCGAGCGAGACGTGCGCGCCAGAGCAGACGAGCCCGAGCGAGTCCAGCAGCGCGCGCATCTCGGTGGCGCTCATAGCGCCCATGCCGGCGAGCTCGACTGCGCTGTAGCCGATCTCGGCCACCCGCGCTAGCGTGCCGGGAAAATCCTTCGCCGTCTCGTCGCGCAGCGTATACATCTGGAGTGAGATTGGGTTTGTCATGGTTGCTCCTGTGGTTGCGTGGTACACTGCTCTATCATCGGGCAAGAGCCGAACCTTTGTCAAACGAGCGGAGCTATGACTATTTTGATCGTCGGGGCCGGGCTAGCGGGGCTAACGTGCGCCAGGCTGCTGGCCGAGCGCGGACTGGATGTGACGCTTGTCGAGGCCAGCGACGGCATCGGCGGCAGGGTGCGCAGCGATACCGTGGCAGGCTTCACGCTCGACCGCGGCTTCCAGGTGCTGTTCGATAGTTACCCGGCGGTGCGGCGTCTGCTGGACCTGCGGACCCTCGATCTGCGGCGCTTCGACCCCGGCGCGCTGATCTGCTGCGACGGCCGACGCGCCATCCTGACCGACCCGCTGCGCGACACCGACCGCGCGGCCGCGCTGGCCGCCGCGCTCAGCACGGTGATCTCGCCTGGCGATAAGCTCAAGACGCTGCTGCTGGCGCTGGCGCTGCGGGCGCAGACCATCGATGAGGTGCTCGCCGGCGACGACGACACGACGCTGAACTATTTGCGGCGGCAGAAGTTTAGCGAGCGCACCATCGATGTCTTCTTCCGGCCGTTCTACGGCGGTATCTTTCTGGACCGCAGCCTGATGACGTCGGCCAAGTGCTTCAAGTTCGATTTCAAGCTGCTGGCCGAGGGCGCTGCCTGCGTTCCGGCGCGCGGCATGGGCGAGATCGCGCGGCAGCTCGCCGCCCCGATCGCCGATCGCGTCAGGCTTGGGTCGCCGGCGAGCGAGCTGCTCAGCGATGGCATGCGGGTCACGGGGATGCGGCTCGCGGGCGGCGAGACGCTGCTTGCCGACGCGGTGGTGCTGGCGGTGCCGGCCCCCGAGGCGGCGCGGCTGAGCGGGCTGGACACGCCGCAGGGCGCGCTGTCCACCATCACGCTCTACTTTCGCGGCGAGCGCCCGGTGTGGCGGGGCAAGAAGCTAGCGCTCAACGCAGCGCCGGATGCATTTGTCAACAACGCGCAGATGCTGAGCAATGTCGCGCCGGAGTACGCGCCGCCTGGGCAGCAGCTGCTCGGGGCCACGGTGCTCGGCGCGCCGCAGCTCGATGATGCCGCGCTATACCGCGCCGCGCTCGCCGACATCCATCGCATGTTCGCCGGGGACGATGTGGCGCAGGCTGCGCTGGCATCGTACCAGCCGCTCGCGCTGTACCGGATCCCATACGCCCAGTTTCGCCAGCCGCCCGGTTTCCAACCGACGCTGCCGGGCAATCGGAGCGGGCGGCCTGGGCTGTATTTCGCCGCCGAGTTCACCGAGGCCAGCAGCCTGAACGCGGCGATGATCAGCGGCGAGCTCTGCGCCGTCGCCGTCGCTGCCGACCGCAGCGCGTGGAGCCAGGCGGCCGACTGACGGTGCGTCACATCCTAAGTGCGAGGGAGAATCAATGGACGCTACACCCGATCTGCTGACGGTGACCGCCGACGCCAGCCAGGAAGTCCCCGCCACCAGCGCCGATCTGATCGTGGTCGTCAAGGGCGCATCGCTGTTCAGCGGCAGTGCGGCGCTCACCAAGGCGCGCGAGATCCGCCAGCTGGTGGCCGATCTGGAGCAGGTGCGCGTCCCCGAGAGCGCCATCAGTCTGGTCTCGGTGGCCGCCGAGACGGCGAGCGGCCCGCTGGGCAAAAGCTCGGCTGCCAGCTATACGCTGCTGGTGCATATCGCTGCGCTCGACGATCTGGCCGATGCTGTCGGGGCGATCGCCGCGCAGAAAAACAGCCAGCTCCAGACCGTCCGCTGGGACTACGGCGAGCTCGCGCCGATCGAGGATGCGCTGCTCACGCGCGCGCTGCGCCGCGCACAGGCCAAGGCGCAGCTGATGGCGCAGACGCTCGGCGGCGCGCTCGGCGGCGTGCACCGCGCAAGCAGCGCGCTGACCGACCCGGAGGATCCGCAGCCACAAATGTACGGCGGGGTGCGCGGCGAGCTGATGATGTCCAGATCGATGACGTCTGACGACCTCGGCCTGACTGTCAGCCATAGCAAACGGCTGGCGCTGAGCGTCGAGGTCGCCTATCACATCGGGCGGCAGTGAGGTGCAGCGCACGCGGCGCGCTGCGATGATGCTCGACCCGCTGCTGCGCCACGCTGTGGCGCTGGCATTCCCGGGCGCGCCGGTCAGCGATCTACGCCAGACGACCGGCGGGTTCTCGCACCGTTCGGCGATCGTCACCATCGGCTGGGAACGCTGTGTGGTGAAATGGGCCGAGCAGCCGGGGCGGCGCGACGATCTGCGGCGTGAGGCGGCGGTGCTCGACGCGATCGGCGGGTCGCTGCCAGTGCCACACCTCATCGCGCTGGTGGATGACGAGCGGGTGACGGCTACGATCGCGCGGTTCGTACCCGGCGCGCACGGCATCGCGTGGTATAGCGACTCGCCGATCCGGCTGATTCGTGCCTGTGAAGACCTTGGCACCACGCTGCGCAGGGTCCACCGCAGCGGGTACGAGGCAGCGTACGAGCCGCTGCCGCCTCGCTTTTCCCGCGCTGCTGTGGCGCTCGGCGAGCTGGCTATCGATGATGGCGAGCGGCGAGTGCTGGCCGATGCACTGGCGCACCCGGCGTGGCGCGGCGATGCAGGGCTGGTCCACGGCGACGCGGGTTTACATAATACACTATGGTGGAACTCGCAGCTGAGCGCGTTACTGGACTGGGAGTGGGCCGGCTGGGGGCCGCCGCTGCTCGACATCGCCTGGGTGAGCTGGACGCTGCGCTTCCGCGATGCGCCGGCTGCGGCGCGCGACGCATTACTGCGCGGCTACGGGAACTTGCCACCGGCCGCCGCTGGCTGGGAGCGGGCGCTAGTATTTGGGCAGATCGCGGCGCTACTGCTGCGCTCACAGCGTAGTGCAGATGCCACGGCCGAGTGGACGCGGCGGCTGCGCTGGACGATAGAGAGCGACGGAGCTCCGTGAGCTTCAGGCGTGCTGCGCGCCGAGCAGCTCCTCAGCCTCAATGATCGCCTGGGCGATATCCTTCATTTTGGCGCGCTTGTCGCGGGCACGCTGCCGCAGCCGCTCGTAGGCATCGCGCTCCGAGAGCCCGAGCCGCTGCATCAGAATGCCCTTGGCGCGCTCAATGACTTTGCGCGACTCGAGCGACTCTTCGAGCTCGACGACCTGTGCCCGCAGCCCCTGGAACTCGCGGAAGCGCGCCATCGCGATATCGATCGCCGGCGCGAGGTCTGAGTCGCGCACCGGTTTGACGAGATAGCCGAGCGCCCCAGAGGCCTCGGCCTTGCGGATCGTATCGCGGTCGGTGTGGGCGGTCAGCATCACGATCGGGGTGGGGCGGTTCGCGCAGATCTGTGCCGCGGCCTCGGTGCCTTCCAGATCTGGCATGCGGATGTCCATGATAATCATATCGGGGTTCAATCGCGCCGCCATCGTCACGGCCTCGCTGCCGCTACGGGCGACGCCGAGCAGATTGTAGCCCAGGCTCTTGAGCTGCTCTTCAAGGGTGAATGCGACGAGGTCATTGTCTTCTGCGATCAACACACGAATTGCCGCCATACGTTCCTCGCTGGTTTACTCTCTGGTTCCAATGGCGATCGCCGCCTCGACGACCGCTGCTGTCACGACGTGGTGCTGCACCGGTCCGCGCTGGGGATAGGTGCGGTTGCTCAATAGAACGAGTGTCAAATCTTCCTCGGGTAGCACCAGCATCGCCGGCCCGGTGAATCCGGTGTGGCCATAGCCGCCGCGCCACGCGCTGCCCATGAACGTCTCGCGCTCCATCATCCAGCCCAGTCCGCAACGGAGCGCCATGCCTGGTGTCTGCACGGTCGTCGCGTAGCGGCGCAGCGGTTCGCTGAGAAAGCCGCTGCCAGGCAGCCAGGCGGCGCAGAAACGCTGTACATCGGCCGCGATTCCGAACAGCCCAGCGTGGCCTGCCACGCCGCCGAGCGCCGCTGCACTCTCATCGTGAACCTCGCCCCAGACCAACCCGCCGCGCCACACTAGGTCGATCTCCGTCGGCGCGCAGCGTTCGCGCACCGTTGCTGGTGGGCAGAAGCTGGTCTCGCGTAGACCGAGGGGCTCAAGCACCAGCGTATCGATCGCGGCGTCCAGCGGCATCTCGGCCACAGCTGCGACCACCGCGCCGAGCAGCAGCGAGTTGATATTCATGTACGCAAGAATCGCGCCAGGTGCGTAGCTCGGGCGCGCATCGAGCGCCGCCCGACAGATCGCCGCCCCGCCGGCTGTGGCCAATGTCGAGAGCCGCAGATCGAGCCCCGACGTATGGGTCAGTAGATGGGTAACCGTGACGCCGCTGGCCTGCGAGTCTGGCAGATAGCGCGTGATCGGCGCTGTGAGGTCCAGTGCGCCGCGATCGACGAGGCGCAGCGCGGCTGCGGCGGTGAACATCTTGGTCAGCGATGCGAGATCGTAGCGGGTCTGGAGCGTCACCGGCCGGCTGCCAGCGTCATCGTACATCGTCGTACCGAACGCTGCTGCGAAGCAGGGCTGTGCGCCGCGCGCCAGGACGACGACCGCGCCGGGGAAGATGCGCCGCCCGATCGCATCGTCGATAATGAATGCGACCGCGTCAGCGAGCATCGGCGGTCACCGCAGCGCGGCGAGGGCGAGGCGTAGCCGCTGCGAGCGTGGGCATCACTGCTGCGGCGCACAGGCTGGCCGGGCCGTCAACCAGCCATCGAAGCTGACTGTATCGCCGGGGGCATCGCCGCGGCCATCGGCGTGGCGGTCTGGCTCGTAGGGGCCGAATGCGCTGCCCCACCAGTTGCCGCGCATATCGATGCGGACATCGCTGGTGGCGCCGCGGCCGATGCCATACTTGAGATAGATTGGGATGATCGGCGGAGTATGCTTCTCGATCGCATTATCGCGGATGGCGAGGTTGGTCATACCTGGCACCTGCGGCATGGTACTTTTGATGCTCAGCCCGTTGGTGCCGCTCACCAGCGCATTGCAGGCGATCTTGCCGCTGACCTGGCCATTGCCCTGGAGTTGGAGGTTCGGGCCATCTTGCCCGAGAATGAGGTTGTGCTGAATATCGACGGCGATGCCATTGAGCGCGCTCTGGTTTTTCACCCATACCGAAGGTGTGCCGTTTGATAGGCGGTTCCCGCCGATGCGACTATCGACGAGCGTGAAGCTCCCCGACGCGCTAAACGAGGCATCGACGACCGCGCCGAAGGGGATATCGTTGCCAGCGATCTCCGATGCGCGAATCTCGATGCGGGCGTCCTCGGCGCGAATATTTCCACCGTTATCGCTGAACGTCACGCCGCGCAGCGCCAGGCTGCCGCCCTGTGCAAAGATCGCTGTGCCGCCGGCACCGCCCTGGCGGATCTCGGTCTGCTCGAGGACGACGTCGGCACCATCGTGGGCGTAGATACCATCCCAGCGCCCGCCACTGCTGGCGACGATCCGTGCTGGGCGACCCGGCTGGCCGAGACTGTAGAGCTTGCCATCGACGGTGATCGAGACGCCTGGCGCGAGCCGCACCTCGGCCCCAGACTCGATGATCAGCGCCGAGCCGACCGGGATCTGTACATTTCGGCCGACGACGATCGGGCTGCGCGCCGCCGTCCAATAGGTCGTGCCGCGCAACACATCGACGGGCACCGCTGTCGGGGGGATGGGCGTGGCCGTGGGCGGGATGTCCGTCGGCTTGCGGGTGACGACCGGCTGCGGCTGGGCGGGTGCCGGCTGGGCGGGCCGTGCCGTGGGCTGAAGCTGTGGGGTGGATGCGACAGGTGTGGCAGTCTGCACCACCCCGCCAGGGATGGGGGTCAGCGTCGAGCCGACTGGCAGTATCACACCGCCCGGCAGCGGCGTCGCGTTTGGCACAGCGGCAGTCGGCAGGACGGCGGTCGGCAGCGCGCTGGTGGGGCGCGCGCCGGGCAGCGATGTCGTCGTGGCCGCTATGGCAGTGGCTGGCACAGGGTAGGCGGGGGCCTGCTGACCAGGGGCCGGCGGCTCGGTCGGGTTTTGCGGGAATGCCGGCTGCGGCTGGATCGTCGACGCGGCGGTCGGTACGATGGCGATCTGTCCCGTCGGGCTGGGGAGGCTCGACCGAGTGGCGCGCGATGTGGCGCTGGCGCTGGGGTTGTTAGCTCCGGCCGGCAGCGCGATCGAGATCAAGATCGCGACCATCAGGAAGACCACAGCGGCCATCAGAAACAGGTTATCGCGGGTCAGCCGCAGCGTCAGGGTGCGCTCCGGCGGCTCATTCGTCTCGCGCTCATCGTCGCTCACACGCACCTCGCTCGGGCAAATGCACCGCGCAGCTCGCTAATGAGATCGCCAATGCTCTTCGGGCGCAAGTGTACCATACCGCACACCGCTCTGCAATGCGCGGCAGGCGTAGCGACCGCTCGGCACGCTGGCCTAGCCCCGCTCGGCAGACAGGCTCATCGCTTTCTTAGCAAAACCGATCATGTGTGTGCGCGCCCGATACGTTATACTCTGCGGGTGACGGCGCGCTCGTGTGTGGCGGTGCCGAGTATGTGCGCTCCGAGTATGTGCGCTCAACGTGGTGAAACCAGGTGGGTATGAATATTCTTCGGCTGACGCAGCGGCGTCGCGGCGAGGCGGATGGTGGAGCGCGCGAGCTGACGCGGCGCGCCAAGCTGCTCTGGACGGCCGGCAACGCGCTGATGCTGTTTGGGGTGATATTGCTGAGCTATGTGGCCGGTCTAAGCGTCCAGGCCGAGTATGGCAGGCTGGCGGCGCGCGGCGATAGCGATCTGCCAGTGCCGCGCGCCGTCACCTATCTCGGCGTCGACACGCTGCCGGTGTCCGGGGCCGAGCCGGCGCCGTTCATCGCGCCTACGGCTGGCCCTGCGCCGACGCAGCAGCGCGCTGGGGCGATCGCCGATGGGGCTGGCGGCGTCGAGCCATCGTTTGCGGCACCGCGCGCGCCGACGCCGCTCGCCGAGCAACCGGCGAGCGTCACGAGGGTGGTGATCCCGAGCATCGATGTCGACTCGAAGGTTGTCGAGGTCGGTTGGGAGACGGTGACGAGCGACGCTGGGAAGCCGGTGTCGGTCTGGCAAGTCGCCGAGTACGCCGTCGGGCAGCACCGCGGTTCGGCCAACCCTGGCGCTGGCGGCAACATCGTCCTGGCCGGGCACGTCGGCGGGTATGGCAAAGTATTTAAGGATCTGGTCAAGGTCAAGGCCGGCGATCTGATCACCCTTTCGAGCGACGGGCGGGACTACGTCTATCGGGTCGACGAGCGGCTGATCGTTAAAGAAGAGGGCGTTGCGCCCGAGCAGCACGCCGAGAACGCGCGCTACATCGCCCCGACGACGCGCGAGGTGGTGACGCTGGTCACGTGCTGGCCGGCGCGCGGTCCAGACCGCTTTCAGTACCGCATCATCGTCCGCGCCTCGCCGCTCGCCTCCGCCACGAATGGACAGTAGGCCTATCGCGCACGGCGTACTATCGGCCCATTGGGACGCCGAAACTGTTGCTTGCTTGACTAGAACCTTCGTGCTATACTAGAGCGAATGGATACGCGTGAGTATCCGCCGCGCTGACGCTCCGAGGCGACCGCGGTCTAGAAACGCGCAGTACAGGAGAATACGAGTGGCAACGCACAACGGAAGCACGCAGACCACAGGCATCACGCCCGAGAAGGAAAAGGCGCTGGCGGCGGCGATGACCCAGATCGATCGCAAGTACGGCAAGGGCTCCATCATGAAGATGGGCGATGCCAGCAACAGGTTCGCGATCGGGATCATCCCAACTGGTGCCATCGCGCTCGACATCGCCCTGGGCGTTGGCGGTCTGCCGCGCGGCCGCGTTGTGGAGATCTACGGCCCCGAGTCGAGCGGCAAGACGACGCTTGCGCAGCATATCATCGCGCAGGCGCAGAAGATGGGCGGCGTCGCGGCCTTCATCGATGCTGAGCATGCCTTTGACCCGCTGTACGCGGCGCGCTGCGGCGTAGACACCCAGGCGCTGCTGGTCTCGCAGCCGGATTTTGGCGAGCAGGCGCTCGAGATTTGCGAGACGCTGGTGCGCTCAAACGCCGTCGATGTGATCGTGATCGACTCGGTGGCGGCCCTGGTGCCGCGCGCCGAGATCGAAGGCGACATGGGCGACTCGCTGCCAGGTCTGCAGGCGCGGCTCATGAGCCAGGCGCTGCGGAAGCTGTCCGGCGCGATCGCCAAGTCTAACACCGTCGTGATCTTCCTCAATCAGCTGCGCATGAAGATCGGCGTGATGTTCGGCTCGCCGGAGACCACCACAGGCGGCCAGGCGCTCAAGTTCTACGCATCGGTGCGGCTCGATATCCGGCGCATCGAGACGCTCAAAACCGGCACCGAGACGATCGGCAGTAAGTCGCGCGTCAAAGTCGTCAAGAACAAAGTCGCCCCGCCGTTCCGCCAGGCTGAGTTCGATATCATGCACAACGAGGGCATTTCGCGTGCCGGCAACATCATCGATGTGGGCGTGGAGCGCGAGATCATCCGCAAGAGCGGCGCGTGGTTCTACCTCGGCGAGGATCGGCTCGGGCAGGGCCGCGAGAACGCCAAGATCTTTCTCAACGAGAATCCGGCGCTCGCCGATGAGATCGAGCGGCTGATCCGCTCGCAGGCGGTCACCGCGCCGGTGGCGGCCGGCACGCCAGATGAGAAGGACGAAGACGACGGGCTGTTTGAGGAGTAGCGGCGAAGGCCGGCTGAAGCGGGGGTTGCAGACGCTGCAACCCCCGCTTTCCATGGAGCACGCGCGATGGCGACAGGCAAGGTGACGGCGCTGCGGATCCAGGAGCGCGACGAGACGCGGGTCAACGTCTTTCTCGATGGCAGCTTCGCCATCGGCGTCAGCCTGAACACGCTCGCCGCCGAGCGGCTGTTCGTCGGTATGGAGCTCGACGCCGACACCTACACCCGGCTGGAGCGCGCCGAGGGTATCAGCCGCGCCTACTTCGCCGCGCTCCGGCTGATCGAGGCCAGGCCGCGCTCCGAGTCGGAGGTGCGCGAGCGGCTCAAGCGCCACGAGCACACCCCCGAGACGATCGACGCCGCCGTGGCTAAGCTCGCCGACCTCGGCCTGCTCGATGACCAGCAGTTCGCTCGGTACTGGGTTGAGAACCGCCAGAACTATCGCCCGCGCGGTCGCAACGCGCTGCGCAGCGAGCTGCGGCGCAAAGGCGTGGACGCCGAGACCGTGGCTGTGACGCTGCAGGACGCCGAGCTCGTCGGCGATGAGACCGAGAGCGCCACCCGTCTGGCCCGCGCCCACGTCCATAAGTACGCCGGCGCGGCAGACCGACGCGAGTTCGCCAGACGGCTCGGCGGGTTTTTGGAGCGCCGCGGCTTCGCCTTCAGCACCACCCGCGGTGTGATCGATGCGCTGTGGCGCGAGCTTCAGCAGGGCGACGACGAGACCGATTCGTAGCGGCAGCGCCGCTCGCAGCAAAGGATTCGCTACTATGCCAGATGTGTTCTATCACGGCCACTCGTGCTTCCGCCTGCGCGGCCGCGACGGCAGTGTCCTGACCGACCCGTATGACCGCTCGGTGGGCGATGTCGGCAAGCCGCAGGCGCATATCGTCACCATCAGCCACGACCACCCAGACCACGCGTTCGTCGAGCCGGTCCGCCCGCTGCGCGACGAGCTATTCACCATCGAGGGTCCGGGCGAGTACGAGGTCAATGGCGTGCTGATCAGCGGCGTCCGCACCTTTCACGATAAGAAAAAAGGGGCGGATCTCGGCACCAACACCGCCTATATCATCCATCTCGACGACGTGGTCTTCTGCCACCTCGGCGACCTGGGCCACGAGCTGACCGCCGGACAGATCGATGAGATCGGCACCGTCGATGTGCTGTTCGTGCCGGTGGGCGGCGGCGAGACGATCACCCCGGCCGAGGCCGCTGGCGTGATCGGGCAGATCGAGCCGCGGATCGTCATCCCGATGCACTACGCCCCTGACGGACAGCTGCCGATCGGCCAGGAGCTCGCCCCGCTCGAAAAGTTTCTTCACGAGATGGGGATCAAGGAGTTCACCGCCGAGACCAAGCTGACGATCACGCCGGGTAACCTCCCGGCCGAGAGCGACAAGACGCGGGTGGTGGTCATGGCCGTCACGGTCTGATACTGGTTGCCGCGTCGCCCGCCGGCGCATTTCGTCATCGAGCGGTTAGCTGCGCGCGCCGAGGGCAGTGGCCAGCTATGCTATAATCGGCCAGATTGTGAAGGGTCGTGGTGTGATACAGCCTGGCGGACAACCGAGAGACGGGTGGCGCGATCGTGTTTCGGCGAGATCGCCGGGTTCGTATCTCGCACAGCTGGCAGAAGTGAGGGGAAGGTGGTATCACCTTCCCCTCGCGCTATTTCTAGGAGCATGGGGATGACCAAGTTTATTTTTGTGACCGGCGGCGTGGCGTCTTCGGTGGGCAAAGGGATCGCTGTGGCGTCGATCGGGCGGCTGCTCAAGAGCCGCGGGCTGCGGGTCTCGGTGCAGAAGCTCGACCCGTACATCAACGTCGACCCAGGCACGATGTCGCCGTACCAGCACGGCGAAGTCTTCGTCACCGAGGATGGGGCCGAGACCGACCTCGACCTCGGCCACTACGAGCGCTTTATCGACGAGCCGCTCTACAAAGTTAGCAACATCACCACCGGGCAGATCTACTCGTCGGTGATCCAAAAAGAGCGGCGTGGCGACTACCTCGGCGGCACGATCCAGGTCATCCCACACATCACCGATGAGATCAAAAAGCGGATCATGGCGGTCGCGCGGCAGAGCAGCGCCGACGTGGTGTTCGTCGAGGTCGGCGGCACCGTCGGCGATATCGAGGGGCTGCCATTTCTTGAGGCGATCCGGCAGATGCGCAAGGATATCGGGCGCGACAACGTGCTCTACATCCACGTCACGCTGCTGCCGCATATGGGCGCCACCGGCGAGGTCAAGACCAAGCCGACGCAGCACTCGGTCATGGAGCTGCGGCGCGTCGGCATTAGCGCCGATGTGATCATCTGCCGCGCCGACCACCCGATCTCCGATGAGATCCGCGAGAAGATCGCGCTGTTCGCCGACGTGGACAGTGCGGCGGTGATCTCGCTGCCGACGGTGGGATCGATCTATGAGGTGCCGCTGGTGCTTGAGGCGAGCGGCGTGGCGAGCTATCTGGTCAGTCGGCTCGGGCTGCCATCGGCCGCGCCCGACCTTGAGGAGTGGCGCGACCTGGTCGAGCAGATCCGCGCGCCCAAGCGCAGCCTGCCGATCGCGATCGTCGGCAAGTATATCGAGCTCCACGACGCCTATATCAGCGTCGTCGAGTCGCTCAAGCACGCCGGTCTGCACCAGGAGATCGACGTCGACCTGCGCTGGGTCTCGTCGGAGTGGATCGAAAAAGAGGGCGCTGCGGCGCATCTGTCCGGGGTCTACGGCATCGTGGTGCCCGGCGGCTTCGGGCAGCGCGGCGTCGAGGGTAAGATCATGGCCGCCGAGTACGCCATGAACAACAATGTGCCATACTTCGGGCTATGCCTCGGGATGCAGTGCGCCACGATCGCGTTCGCCCGCAGGGTGCTCGGCAGCGACAGCGCCAACAGCACTGAGTTCGATGAGCAGACGCCGCACCCGGTGATCGACCTGATGCTCGACCAGATCGACATCACCGACAAGGGTGGGACGATGCGGCTCGGCGGCTACCCGTGTGTGCTCGCGCCCGGCTCGCGCTCGGCCGAGGCCTACGGCGTGGCGCAGGTCTCGGAGCGCCACCGGCACCGCTTCGAGTTCAATAACAAGTACCGCGCGCAGCTGGAGCAGGCGGGGATGGTCATCAGTGGACTCTCTCCGGACGGCAGGCTGGTGGAGATCATCGAGCTGCGCGGTCACCCGTGGTTCGTCGGCACACAGTTTCATCCGGAGTTTCTGTCGCGGCCAAACCGGCCGCATCCGCTGTTCGCCGGCTTCGTCTCGGCTGCCGGGCGGACGCTGCGGGCTGGCGACCAGCAGCCGCTGCCGCTGCTTGGCTAGAGCGCCGCGCCTTGCAGACCAGGCATGCCAAAGCAATAGCGGGGGTTTGGGGGCGCAGCCCCCGAGATTATCACTTTCTCTCGTAGGATTGCTCTATGACACAGCATTCGGGCGTCGCGACGGCGCGGCGGAACTATCGGCTCGGGCTCGTCAACGGTATCATGTTCACCTTTGGCGAGTCGATCTCAAATCCATCGCTGGTGCTCGCGCTGCTGATTCGTCAGCTCGGCGCATCGCTGACGGTGATCGGCGCGCTGCCGGCCATCCAGACCGCCGGCTATCTGCTGCCGCAGATCCTGGTCAGCGGCGCGCTCCAGGGCCGGCCGTACAAGCTGCCGACATACCGGCTGGTGGGGGGGATCAGGCTGGTGGCGCAGCTGGCGCTGGTGGCGGCGATCGTCTCGGCCGGCATGATCGCGCCTGGGCTGGCGCTGACGCTGATCGTTGGCCTGTTCGCGCTGTTCAACCTCTGCGGCGGCATCACTACGCTCTCGTTTCAGGATGTCGTGGCCAAGACGGTCCCGCCGAGCCGGCGCGGCAGCTACTTCGGCACGCGGCAGCTGTTCGGCGGGCTGCTGGCGTTCGCGCTCGGCGGGCCGCTGGTGCGCTGGGCGCTGAGCGCCGGTAGTCCGCTGGCTTTCCCGCTGAACTTTGGGCTGCTGTCCGCCACCAGTCTGCTGTGCTTCACCATCGCCATCGCCGCCTTCGCGCTGGTGCGCGAGCCGCCGCAGGAGCGGCTGACGCCGCCGCTCAGGCTGAGCGAGGGGCTGCGTCGCGCGCCTGAGCTGCTGCGCGGCAATCATAACTACCGCTGGTTTATCATCACCCGGCTGCTGATCCGGCTCGGGCAGATCGCCGAGCCGTTCTACATCATCTACGCCACCGAGCGGCTCGGGCTGCCGGCCTCGGTCTCTGGGGTGCTGGTGGCCACCGCCGCGCTCTCAGGCGCGCTGTCGAACATTCTCTGGAGCCGGATCGCCGATAAGCAGAGCTCCAGACGCCTGATCCCGATCGTCGGCTCGCTGTTTCTGGCCGCGCCGTTGCTGCTGATCGCCGGGCCAGATCTCGCCATCGGCCTTGGGCTGGGCCAGACGGCGCTGACCGTGGCGGTCGGGCTCGTCGCTCTGCTGTCCGGGTCGGCCAACGACGGCATTGGGATCGTGGCGATGACCTACATCCTCGATGTGGTGCCCGAGAACGAGCGTCCGACCTACCTGGGGCTCGCCAATGCTATCCTCGGCCTCGGCGCGCTGGTGCCGATCGTCGGCGGGCGGCTGGTGGAGGGCCTCGGCTACCAGCCGACATTTCTGCTCGCCGCAGTCTGCGCGCTGGCCGGGCTGCTGGCATCGCGCAAGCTGCGCGAGCCGCAGTCGTCTCACATGACTCACGCATCTCAACAGCACTAAAATAGTCAGGAGCCGATGATGACCCAACCGTCGCAGCCGACCGACCGCTTCGGACAGCCGTATATGAACCTCACCACATTCCGCACCAATGAGCAGCCGGTCACCACACCAGTGTGGGTCGCCTCGGCGTACGGGAAGCTCTACATCTACACCGGCGCGTCCACCGGCAAGATCAAGCGCATCCGACTGAATAGCGCGGTGGAGGTGGCTCCGAGCAACGCCAGCGGGAAGCCACGCGGCGCGATCGCCCGCGGTCGCGCGCGTATCCTGGCCGGTCAGGAGGCCGAGCGCGCCGACGCGCTGCTCCAGCAGAAGTACGGCTGGCAGAAACGGCTGATGGTGGCGCTCAACAGCGTCCGCCGGAAGATCGGCGCGCCGATCTTTGTGGAGATCGTGCTTGAGCCGGAGGACGCTATCCCGCCGCCGCCGCTGGGCGAATGAGCGCTGCGGCGGGATAGCGCCCGATGTGACCAAATCACGCTCCCGCGCTCGCTTGGCAGCGGGGCGCTGACGCGCGCGGCACTTCGAGCTACGGAGGTTCTGACGCGCAGCGCGCGCTCACGTTACGATGTGCGCTTGAGCGGATGTGCGGCCGGGCGACGCCAGAAGGCCAGCCGCCCCAGCGCGCGCAGCAGGAACGGTCGGCGCAGGTCGCGCAGCGCCGCCGTCATCGCCACGGTGTCTACCGCGCCGCGCCCGTATGCCGATGCGATATAGCCATCGACGACCCGCTCGATCAGGCGGCGCTGCTCAGGCACGGCCCGCACCAGTTCGCGGCCATACTCCAGCGGCGTGGCCGTCTCGTCCTGAATTGCGCCGGCCCAGCGTCCGAGCCGGATCAGCCGCGCGTAGGCCGTCTGCGCCGCCGTCAGCCCGCGCAGCGGCAGCGCCAGCACAATCCAGAAGCCCACGGCCAGCAGCAGCAGCACCGCCGCGCCAGCGCCGTAGATGATCCACTGCTGCCGCTGCCGGTCGCGCTCGCGCTGCTCAAGCTCGGCCTTGAGCGCCGCGATCTGCTCTGGCGTCTGCTCTGGCCCGCGGTTGAGCTCCTGCAGCCGCCGCACCAGCTCCTCAGGGTCGGTCAGCTCGCCGCCCGCCGTATTGGCGGTATCCTGGCTATCGCTGCCAGCGGTGGGGAGCGCCGGGCGCACCGGCGCGCTGGCGTAGGGCGCCGGGGTCGGCTCGAAGCGTTGCCAGCCATAGCCGGGGAAGTAGACCTCGACCCAGCTATGAGCCTGGTTCTCGCGGACGACATACTCGCCGGTCTGCTGGTCGCGCGTGCCGCCGGCGTACCCCTGCACCCAGCGGGCGGGGATGCGCTCGCTGCGCAGCAGCACCACCATCGCCGTCGCGAAGTCGTCGCAGTAGCCGACCTTCCCATCGAACACAAAGTAGTCCACCCAATCGCGGTTGTCTGGCGGCGCGGTGCGGCGCTCGTCGTAGGTCAGGCGGCGCAGGTAGTTCTGGATCGCCAGCGCCGAGTCGTAGGTATTCTCGGCCTTGGCGTCGGCGACGACCTGCTTGGCGAGGGCGCCGACACGCGGCGGGAGCGCATCTGGCAGCTGGAGGTAGCTGTCGGTGACCCAAGTGGGGTAGGCGCTGCTGGCGGCGCGCAGGCTCTGCTCATCGGCGTTGGAGAACAGCGAGCGCACGGTGTAGACGGTGCCCTCTTCGAGGCTTTGGTCAGTGAGCACCGCCACGGTCTCGGCCATGTTTGGCCGCTGCTCCGCGCCGCTGGCGATGTAGCCGTGCTCGACGACCACCGGCACGCTGGCGGCGACGAACTGCCCGCCGGAGAGCACCAGACCGTCGTTGCGCAGCTGCACCAGCGTCACAGTCTGGGTCACTGTCTTGGTCTCGCGGATGGCGGGCATGCTCAGCGGCACGTTGGCGGCCAGCGGGGTGCGCGCCTCCTCGGGGGTAGCAACGCCGAGCGCGGCCCGCGATCGCTCGCCGACGGTGTTCTGCCAAAAACGGCCGGTGTAGCGGTCGAAGCTGACGGCGCGCCAGTACTCGTATTTCTCCGACTTGACCCGCATCACTACCGCATCGCCCGGGCTGCGCGGCCCGCCGACGCGCGAGGTGCGGACGACGAAGCTGCCGCTGGTGCCGGGCGGGGCGTTGATGGTGCTGAATGCGTCGTTCCAGCGCTCGCGCACGGTAGAGAACGGCGAGCGGATCGCGCGCCACGCCTGTTGCGCCTCGGTGCTGCTGACCTGGCTGGGGATCAGGCTCGTCAGCCCGATCACGACCGCACAGACCATGGCGGCGGCGATCAGGAATCGCCACGCCAGCAGATCCGGGTACTCGACCCGCGCCGCGCGCCAGATCCGCTGCTGCCTGACAATGTTTTGGTAGACTACCAGCAGCAGCGCCGAGGCCAGAAAGACAAAAAACAGCAGCGTCGGCTTGGGGTACGCGAAGGTATAGTTCGCCAGAATGATCGACGCGTTCAGCACCACCGCCAGCCACAGTTGCTCGGAGCGAAACAGCAGCCACGCAGTGGCGTAGCCGGCGAACCACGCGAGCAGCGCCAGCGTCAGCAGATACAAAACAATATCCTCGCCTCTGCCGCCGGCCGCCAGCACTCTGCCCCAGACCACGCTGCGCAGCGCGATCTCGCCCGCCCAGTCGGGCCAGTTCGTCAGGCGGCCGGCCAGCGTCGCGCCCGAGTCCTCGCGCACGGTGTCCACCAGCGTCGGGGCGACGCGCTGCACCGCAAGCGCCACGCCGAGCAGGATCGCCAGCGGGTGCGCCACCCACGAGGGCAGCCAGCGCGCGCGCGCAAACACCACGCCCAAAAGCAGCCCAAGCAGCGCCACGTCGACTACCAGATCGATGCCGACCGACCAGCGTGCATCGGCGATGCTGCGGAACACCGCCCAGATCATCATCAGCCCGAGCAGCATCCCAGGCAGCAGCGTGCCGAGCTCCAGCTGGCCGATGCCCGAGCGATGCCGCTCCTCGTGTGGTGTGGTTGCGACCATAAAGTAGAGCCTGTTTAGTGAGTTGGGAGGCGGAAAAAGTGCTGCGCTGTCTGCCAGACCGCCGCCGCCACGCTGTCCAGCGGGGCATCGCGCAGCGCAGCGATGCGCTCGGCCACCAGCCTGACGTTGGCCGGCTCGTTGCGTTTGCCGCGCAGCGGGTGCGGCGCGAGGTACGGCGAGTCGGTCTCGGTGAGCATGCGGTCGAGCGGGACGCGCCGCGCCACATCGTGCAGCTCGGCGGCCTTGGCGAAGGTGACCGGGCCGCTGAGCGAGATGGCGAAGCCGCACGCAAGGCAGGCCTCGGCGTAGGCCCAGTCGCCGGAAAACGAGTGCATCACCCCAAGCTGCCCGGTGCGCGCCGTCACATCGCGCAGGATACGCAGCGTATCGTCGCGGGCGTCACGGCTGTGGATCACTACGGCGAGGCCGAGCTGGTGCGCCATGGTGAGCTGCGCGCGAAACAGCGACTCTTGCGCAGCGTGCGGCGCACGGTCGTGAAAGTAATCCAGCCCGATCTCGCCGATCGCGGCGACTTTGGGGTGGCGTGCGAGCTCGGCGATCTCCGCCAGCCAGGTCTGGTCGGCCTCTGCGGCGTAGTGCGGCTGGATGCCGACGACGGCGAAGATCTGCTGGTGGCGCTCGGCGAGCGCGATGGCGGCCCGCGACGACGGCAGATCGTAGCCGATCTCGATGATCCGCGTCACGCCGGCAGCTGTGGCGCGTTCGATGACCGCCTCGCGGTCGCTTTCGAACTGCGCGGTATGCAGATGGGCGTGCGTGTCGATCAGCATCAGCCAAACTCGATCATATTGCCGTCTGGGTCGATCACTAGCATATCGCGCTGGCCCCACGGCTTATTCGAAGGTTTTGGCGCATCGATTCCGGCTGCCACCAGCTCGGCGTGCATCGCATCGAGGTCGTCGGTGTCGATCTCGACGTGGAATGCGCCGTGGTTCTGGCGCAGGAGCCCGAGCCGTGCGCCGCCGATCTGCAGCAGCGCGAAGCTACCTGGGCGATGCACCTCGATAGTTGCGCCAGGGATCTTGCGGTAAAATGCCAGCGAGGCTTCGACATCTTTGACGTGCAGCGTGACGCCGGCGAGCGATGCGCTCATACACTACTCCTTCGTTTGGCATTATTGTAGCATAGCGGCACGGCATCGCACCGCAAATCTGTGCTACGCTCATCTCAATCTCATCAGCCGAGACACACCATGAAAAAATCCATCGCCGCAGCTCCGATCGAGCCCCCGCTTTTTCCCGATGGCGAGCCGATGCTGATCGCGCCCATCCCAACCTTCGCCGATGGCGGCCACTACGCCGATCTGCGCTGGGCCAACGAGACGGTGCCGGGCGGTGCAGACGACGTGATGGTCGAGCGCGTCGTGACTGGCGGCGTGGTCTGGCGCGATCTGGCGCTGCCCAACATGCAGCTGATGGACTGCCGGATCGGCGCGGATGACTTCGCCGGCGCGCAGTGTCACAAGCCCTACCTGCGCCGGGTGGTCATCGCCGGCGCGCGTATGATCGGCGCGACGCTGACCGACGGCGATCTGCGCGATGTGGTCTTCGACGGCGCGAACCTGACGCTGGCACGAATCTGGGGCTGCGCGCTGGCGTCGGTACGCTTCAGCCGCTGCGCGCTGCGCGACGCCTCGTTCGAGCGCAGCGATCTGCGCGGGGTGCGCTTCGAGCGCTGCGATCTGAGCGGCGCGGATCTGCGCGGGGCCAAGCTCAAGGGTGCCGATCTGCGCGGCTGCGCCATCGACGGGCTGCGCATCGAGCTGCGCGATCTCGTCGGCGCGATCATCGACGAGCAGCAGGCGCTCTCGCTGGTGCAGCAGCTCGGCATCATCATCAGGCCGCTCGATCTGGAGCGCGACGATGCAGCACGCTGAGATGGTGGCGCTGATCCGCGCCGGGGTGCAGCGTGAGGACGGCCGGGGCGGTGTCTGGGCCGACCTCGGTGCCGGGACCGGTAACTTCACCTGGGCGCTCGCCGAGTTGCTCGGCGCGGGGGCGACGATCCACGCCATCGACCGCGACGCCAAGGCTGTCCGCGCGCTCGGCGAGCGCATCGAGCGCGAGCCGCCCGCCGCCACGATCCTGCCGCAGCAGCGCGATGTCACCGGCTCGCTGGCGCTGCCGCCGCTAGATGGTGTGCTGGCGGCCAATCTACTGCACTTCGTGCGCGGCCAGGAGGAGCTGCTACGGCGTCTGCGCGGCCTCGTGGCCCCAGGCGGCCGGCTGCTGGTCATCGAATATGAGCAGTCGCTGCCCATCCCGTGGGTGCCGCACCCGCTGCCGTGGGTGCCGCACCCGCTGCCGTATCGCCGGCTCGCCGCGCTGGCCGAGGCGGCCGGCTGGCGCGAGCTGCGCGAAGTCGGGCGGCGGGTCTCGCCATCATCGGGGCAGGCGATGTACGCCGCGTCTGCGGTCAGCCGAGATCCATCCCGAACATGACGCCCCACTCGGCGCGCTCGACGGCGTGAAACCCGACGCGCTGGTAGAATGCGATGGCGCGGGTGTTGCGCGCGCCGACGCCGAGGTGGACGCCGGGGACGCCACGCTCGCGCAGCGCAGCGGCCAACGTCTGGATCATCTTTCGCCCCCAGCCCTGGCCCTGCGCGTGCGGCAGCAGGTCGATGTGTAGGTGAGCAGGGTAGCCTGGCAGATCGCACTCGTGCCGGCTGGCGTGGATCGAGCGGATCATGCTGGCGTCCTCCGATGCATCGTCTTCGGCGAGGAGCGGGTAGCGCGCCCGCAGCGCAGGGTACCACTCGCGCTCGCAGCGCTCGGCGAACGCCGCGCTATCGGGCGCGCCGAGCACATAGCCGCACGGCGCGCCATCGCGCGTCAGCACAAAGCACGTCTGCGGCTCGAAGACCGCGTACGGCGCGGCGAAGATGTGGCCGAGCAGATCGGGGTCGCGGAAGCGCGGCGTGGCGTCCTCGCCGGCAGCGCCGGTGAGCAGACAAATGCGGTATAGCCAGGGCAGATCGCTCAGATGCGTTGGTCGGATAGCGAAGGTCATGGCGCTCCCTTGTGACAGACGGCGGCGCAGCAATTGTGGCGCGTCGTCGGGTTTCTGTGACACTCCGCACGGGCTAAAGCCCGACGGCTTCTTGGCCCAACCCGCCTCCTGGCGAGCTTAACGACCAACGGAGCTGTCCGCCCCGGTTTAAGACGTTTATGGCGGCGTTGTGATCACGATCAAGGGAGAGGCCACAACGCGAGCAATCAACCCACCGATCGTTGAGCGTAAGCCCTTCAAAGATTCGACCGCATCCAGAACAAGCTTTCGAGGTATATCGTGGGTCTACGAGAACGACCACACGACCGGCGCTTACAGCCTTGTGCGTGAGTCGTTGTACCAAGTAGCCCCATCCCGCATCGAGAATACTTTTACCGAGGTTGCCATGTACCATGCGCGTAATTACAAGGTCTTCGAGAGCGATCCGGTCGTAGCGGTTCACTAGCTTGTGTGCCAGCTTGTTGAGATAGTCTTTGCGCTGGTTTGTTATGCGCTCGTGCTGAACGTGCAGCATCGCAACGGCTTTACGGCGGTTCTTGCTCCCCTTGGTACGGCGTGCGACCCGGCGTTGGGCAACCCGCAACCGTCGTTGCCCGTTGCGGTAAAAGCGAGGATGGGCAACCTTCTCACCCTCCGACGTGGTGATGAGCGAGGCAAGCCCCACATCAATGCCCACGTCCTTGCCCGTTGCATCTAGTGGCGGCTGTTCGTCTACAACACACGAGAAGCTCGCAACCCATTTGCCCGCTCGTTTGGATAGACGAACCGTCTTGATCTGGCCTTCAATCGGGCGGTGCCAGCGGATCGCCACCCGCCCGATGCCCGACAGTTTGAGGCGTCGCCCATCGACCTTGAAGCCATTTCCAAGTTCCTTAAAGCCAAACGAATGCCAGCGGTTGCGACCCTTAAAGCGTGGGTATCCTGGGGTCTCGCCTGCCTTCACACGCCGGAAGAACGCGTCGAACGCGTTGTCCAGGTCTTGCACGACGGTTTGCAAAACATGGCTGTGTACGTTCTTGGCCCACGGGTTTGTGGCCTTGCGCGCTTTGACATGGCGCAGTTGATCGTACTTGCCAATCGTTTCGCCGCGTTCCTCGTAGGCCGTCTTGCGCTCGGCAAGGCAGTCGTTATAGAAAAAGCGGCATGTCTCCAACGTTGCATCGAGCAAACGCGCTTGCGGTCGGGAAGGATACAGGCGATAGAGAAAAGCTTTGTGTTGCATATCATTCAATGCTATACTTATAGAGATTATATCTATAAGTATAGCAGAAGGTGAACGAATGAGCAAGAAGTTTCTCCTTGATCTTCCTGATACCGAACACATGTCGCTCAAAATTGCGGCAGTCCATGTGGGGGCAAGTATGCACACGTTTATACGAGACGCCATCAAAGAGAAGATTCTGCGTGAGCAAGCAGCAGCTTCGTTGCACGCTTCTCGCGCGGACGCCAACGACTCCGTTGTTCTGGCGAAAGCCTCAGACAAATCCGCCTAACCGCAGGGGCGAAAGCCCCACGGCGTGCGGCGGGTTCCGAAAGGTCAATGCTGGCACGGCGCTGCGGGACAGGTGATCGGGCGACGGAGTGGCAGCGACCGAGACAGAGCGGCAGCGACCGGGACGCGGAGCCAGGAGCGCGGAGCCAGGAGCGACCGAGACAGAGCGACCGAGACAGAGCGACCGAGACAGAGCGACCGAGACAGAGCGGCAGCGACCGCAACACAAGGAGCACTATGGATCTCAACGAGAAGGTTGCGCTGATCACTGGCGGCGCGAGCGGCGTGGGAGCGGCGATCGCGCGGAGCTACGCCGCAGCCGGCGCGCGCGTGGTGCTCGTCGGGCGCAGGGCGGCGGCGCTGATCGAGATGTGCGCCGCCATCGGCGAGCGGGCCGCGTACCACGCCGCAGATGTCGCCGACCGCGCCGCCATCGATGCGGCCATCGCCGCCACGCTGGACAGCCACGGTCAGATCGATATCTTGGTAAACGCCGCCGGCGTCAACATCGCGGCGCGGCAGATGCATCAGCTCGCCCCGGAGGACTGGGACGCGCTGCTGGCGATCAACGTTACCGGCACCTACAACGCCTGCCGCGCCGCCCTGCCGCAGATGCGCGCGCGCGGCGATGGGCTGATCATCGCGATCTCGTCGATCGCCGCCATCCGACCGACCCACCTCGCCGGCCCGGCCTACTCGGCGTCCAAGAGCGCCGTCACCGCCTTCGCCCGCGCGCTCGGGCTGGAGGAGGCGCGCCACGGCATCCGCGTGACTACCATCTCGCCAGGCGAGGTCGATACGCCGCTGCTGGAAAAGCGCCCGAGTCCGGTGACTGATGCGCATCGGGCGAAGATCCTCCAGCCGGAGGACGTCGCCGCAGCCGCGCTGTTCGTCGCGCGGCTGCCGCCGCGTGCCTGCGTCACCGAGCTGGTGATCAACCCGACGAGCATCCCGTTCAGCTAGGCACTGTCTGTGGCGGCGCGCGAGAGACGTTGTCGCGGCACCGATCTCGCTCAGCGGCGATAGACCGACACGGTATACGGCTCATCGCCCCAGCAGCGCAGGATATCGCGCGTCTGAGCGAGGTGGGATGGTGTGTACCAGGTCTGCTCGCGTGGGATTGCTCTAGCGCAGCGGCTGCCGCTCGATGTACTCCAGGCTCTGGTGGCGGAAGTAGGTGTTAAACAGCTCGGCGTAGTGGCCGCCGGTCAGCAGCAGACCGTCGTGGCTGCCCTGCTCGATGATCTCGCCCTTGCGGAGGACGATGATCCGGTCGGCGTGGCGCACGGTGGAGAGCCGGTGGGCGATCACGATCGACGTCCGCCCGGCGATCACCACGTCCAGCCCCTCCTGGATCAGCGCCTCGGTCAGCGGGTCGATGCTGGCTGTGGCCTCGTCCATGATCACCACCGCCGGATCCTGCAGCAGCACCCGCGCCAGCGCCACCAGCTGCCGCTGCCCCATGCTCAGCGCCCCGCCGCGCTCGCCGACCTCGGTGTCCAGCCCGTTAGGCAGGCTGCCGATCCAGTCGCCGCCGCCGACGTGCCGCGCCGCTTCGAGCACGGCTTCGTCGCCCGCCTCCGGCCGGCCGTAGCGGATGTTCTCGCGCGCTGTGCCGTCGAACAGAAATGGCGTCTGAGTGACGATCCCGAGCTGCGAGCGGTAGCCCGGCAGGTCGAGCGCGCGGATATCGACGCCGTCGATCAGGATGCTGCCGCGCTGAAATTCGTAGAAGCGCGCGATCAGCTTGGCGATGCTGCTCTTGCCCGAGCCGGTGTGCCCGACGAGCGCCAGCATCTCGCCCGGCCGGATGTGCAGGTCGAAGCCGTGCAGCACCCAGCGCCCGTCTTCCACCGCTGCATCGGGCATCTCGGCCGCGATCGCCGTCGGCGCGGTGGCTGGCATATCGGCGTGATAGGAGAACCAGACATCGCGGAACTCGATGTCGCCGGCCAGCCCCTCGATCCGCTGGTCGTCGGTCTGCACCACCCGCGGCTCGGCATCGATCAGTGCGAACACCCGCTCACCCGCCGCCAGCCCTTGCTGGAACTGGCTCCAGAACGATGCGATGCTGGTCAGCGGGAACCAGAACAGCACCAGCCCTTGGATGAACAGGTACCAGCTCCCGATCGTCAGGCTGCCGTCCTGGACTCCGAGCACGCCGAAGTAGACCAGCGCTGCCGTGCCGACTCCTGCCAGCAGGTTGAGGATGGGAAAGATGCTGCTGAAGATAAAGCGGGTGTTGCGGTTGACCCGGCGAGACTGATTGTTGACATCGACGAACTCAGCGTAGATCGTCGGCTCCTGCCTGAAGGTTTTGGCTACCCCGATGCCGCTGACCGTCTCCTGGATATGGCCGGAGACCACGGCATTCATCCGCCGCGAGCGGGTGATCGAGCTGCGGGCGATGGTGCGAAAGGCCAGCGCCGCGCCGACGATGAACGGGGCGAGGGCCAGCAGGATCGTGGCGAGCCGTGGGCTGACCGAGAAGAGATAGCCGACGAGGAAGATGATCAGCAGCGCCCGGCCGATCAGCTCCATCACCAGCGTCAGCGTGGACGAGAATGCCTGGGTGTCGCTGGTGACCCGGCTGACGATCTTGGCCGATGCGAACTGGTCGTAGAACGAGAGATCGCGCGCCAGCACCGCGTCGGCGGCGTCCTCGCGCATTTTGAGCACCACATCCCCAACCGCCCGCGCCGATGCCGTCTGCCGCACGGCGTTGAACACCCACGAGAGCGCGGCGACCAGCGCCAGCGCCCCGGCCGCGCCAAGCAGCGCCAGCGGGCTGGTGCCGCGCTGTAGCGCATCGATGCCGCGCGAGATGATCACCGGCAGCGTCGTATCGAAGGCGGCGCTGAGCGTCACCATCGCAGCGGCGATGGCGACCCGCCTGGCGTGCGGCCGGATGTAGCCGCCGATCCGCCGCACCAGGTCGCCGTCGCTATAGGTGCGGTCGTAGCCCTCGGCCTCCAGACCGTCGAAGATAAAGCCCATGCGATTGTCCTATTGACTATTGACGATTGACGATTAGGCTATCGTGCCATCGCCCCTCCCCATCGCCCGCGCGTTTTGCCGCTACTCCGTCATACTCGAAACCGCACTTGTCTGCTCCACCCTGGCGAAGATCCGGCGATAGTGATTCGACGTGGCCATCAGCTCGTCGTGGGTGCCCTGCGCCACGATCCGCCCGCCATCGAGCAGCAGGATCAGGTCAGCCCAGCGGATTTGCGCCAGCCGGTGGGTGATCATAATCGTCGTCCGCCCCTCCTGCGCCGTGCGCAGCGCCCGCTGGATCTGGTCCTCGGTGGCGCTGTCGATGGCGCTGGTGCTGTCATCCAGGATCATGATGCGCGGGTCGGAGAGAAATGCGCGTGCCAGCGCCACCCGCTGCCGCTGCCCGCCGGAGAGTGTCGTGCCACGCTCACCAACCACGGTGTCGTAGCCGTCGGTGAGCTCCAGAATGAACTCGTGGGCCTGCGCCGCCCGCGCCGCCGCCTCGATGCGCTCCATGCTCGCGCCTGGGTCGCCAAAGGCGATGTTGTCGCGGATCGAGCGCGAGAACAGGAACACATCCTGCTCGATCTTGGCGATCTGCGAGCGCAGTGTGTCGAGGCTCCAGTCGCGCACATCGATGCCGTCCACCAGCACCCGCCCGGCGCTCACATCGTACGTCCGGTTGATCATCTGCGTCAGCGCGCTCTTGCCGCTGCCGGTCTGGCCCACCACCGCCACGGTCTGCCCGGCGCGCGCCGCGAAGCTGAGCCCCTGGAGCACCCTGCCAGGCACCGCGCCATCAGCGTCGCTGTAGCCGAAGCTGACGTCCTCAAAGACGATGTCGCCGGCGATCGTGGCGCGGTGGCCGTCGGCGCGCTCGTCCAGGTCGGTCTCGGCGTTGATGATCGCTAGGATGCGCCGCGCGCTTGAGATGCCGAGCTGCACCAGCGAGATAGCGAAGATCGAGACAAACGTTGGGAAGCGCAGCAGGCCCGCCAGGCCCATCGTGCCGATCACCTGCCCGAGCCCCACCCGCCCCGCCTGAAACGCCAGCATGGTGTGGAGAAACGTCCCGCCAACCGCCAGCCCGTAGAACAGCAGCGGCAGGTAACGCGCCTCAAGCTCGCCCTGCTGCACGAAGAGGTCGCGATAGGCGCGCGCGTTGCGGAAGAAGCGCATCCGCTCGAATTGCTCGCGCCCGCTGGCCTTGACCACCTCAATGCCCGAGACGGTCTCCTCCAGCGCGGCGTTCATCTTGCCGAACTGCCCGCGCTGCGCGTCGATCACCGGGCTGAGCCTGCCGATGTAGCGCTGCCCGATGAGGATGTAGCTCGCCACGAACAGCAGCGGCACCAGCGCCAGCTCTGGCTTGAGCGATACGATGAACCCGATCGGCACGATGATGCCAAGCACCGTCTCGTACATCAGCGTCAGGCCGGGCACCACCATGTTGGAGAGCTGGTTGCTATCGTCGGTGGCGCGCGCCATAATATCGCCTGCCCGCTGCCGGTCGTGGAAGGTCTTGCTCTTGCCGAGCAGGCTGCCGTAGAGCTCCTCGCGCGCGTCGGCCTCGAAGTTAGCGGCGATCGTCTCGGCCGAGAGGCCGCCGGTGAGGATGCAGCACGCGTCGGCGATGAGCAGCAGCAGGATCGTCCCGGCCAGCCACAGCAGCCCGTCGCGGTTGAAGCTCAGCGCCCGCTCAGCTGCCTGCCCGATCATCACCTGGGCGCTCGCGTAGGCCAGCCACGCGCCGATGAAGCAGCCGCTCGTCAGCAGCGCGTTCAGCCGGTAGCGCCAGATATGCGAGACGATCCAGCGAACCGGGCTCCGGCGATCGTACGGGTAGGCGTTTGGAGCCAGAAATTCGCGGCGCGCGGCCATCACAATCCTCCTTGCAGACGCACCGACGCCGCGAGCATTGCGCCCGCGGCGTCAGTAGCACTCATCACATGCTCACAATACTACACATGTGCGAAACGGCATCGGCCAAACGACGGAGCGCAGCGACCACATCACCCAAACGGCAGCTCTACAATCGTCCCGGCCACGCCGCCCACCGCCACCGGCCCGCCAGGCTCGGCCAGCGCGGTCTTGATGTAGCCCAGCCCGATCGGCCCGAAGCGCGGCGAGACGACCACGCTGGTCAGCTGGCCTGCATTCGCGCCGTCCATCAGGATCGGGCCTGGCTCGGGCAGCTCACCGTCGAAGCGCACTCCGCGCAGCAACTTCGCCAGCCTGCCTCGGCTCTCCATTCGCGCGATGATCTCCTGTCCGACGTAGCAACCCTTGGTGAACGAGATCGCGTCCAGCAGCCCGGTTTCCAGCGGGATGTACTCCTGGCTCAGCTCGCGCCCGAACGCGCCGTAGCCCATCTCGACCTGCAGCGCATCGTACGCCGCATCGTCGAGCGGCGTCGCCCCTGCCTCCGCCAGCGCGCCGCGCGCCGCCGCCAGCCCATCGGCCGGGATCAGCAGGTTGAATGCGCCGCCGTGCAGCCCGAGCGTCTGTGCCGCAAGCACGCTCTGCCCTGCCAGCTCGTGCGCCCAGTGATGGTGCAGATCGGGGCGAATTTCGGCGCGCAGGATCGCCGCCGCCAGCGGCCCGTAGAGGGTCAGCAGCGCGTGGCTGCGCGCCGCCGGCTCGATCGTCACCTGGTCGTTGAAGAAAATATTGCGCTTGAGCAGCCCAAAGACCGCCGCCCCCTGCCCAGGGCTCGTCAGCAGCAGCAGCGCGTCGTCGAGCGCATAGACGGTCAGCAGGTCGATCGTGCGTCCGATCGGCGTCAGCAGCGCCGTGCGCGCGCCCTGCCCGGGCCGCAGGCGCTCGATATCGTTGGTGGAGAGCCGGTGCAGCAGCGCCGCCCGGTCCTTGCCGCGCAGCCACATCCGCCCGATGCTCTGGTCATCGCGGATAGTCGCCGCCGTCAGTGTCTCGTCATAGCCGATCATAGCGATCCTTATGTGTGCGTCGTCTGCGATGGAACTACGTAGCCAGCGACAAATGGCCCTCTGGCCGTAGTGTTGCGCGCAGTGCTATAGTATACGAAGTATCGTTTCAGCGTGGGGCGCGTATGGTCGAACCGCTTGTGACATCAATCGATCGCCTTCGCCTGCTGCGCCACGAGCTGCGCACGCCGATCAATCATATCATCGGTTATAGCGAGATGCTCAGAGACGACGCAGCAGAGCGCGGCTTCCTTGCGCTGGTGGCCGAGCTCGATAGCATCTGCGAGCTGGCGCGCACCCTGCTCGACGCCATCAACGATGGGCTGACGCAGTCCAACATCGATGGGCTGACGCAGTCCAACATCGAGGCCACCCCCGACCCCCTCGCGGCCATCAATCGCGCCGTCGAGCTGCCGATCTCGCGGCTCTACCGCCACGCCATCGCGCTCCACGAGACCGCAGCGGCGGCTGGCGCGCTTCACATGACCCCCGATATCATCAAGATCGCCGGCGCCGTCGAGCGCCTGATTATCCTGCTCGATGGCGACACCACCGACCCGCTGGCCGGCGCGCCGCCGAGCAGCGAGGACCAGATCGACCCGGATGGCGACTTCGAGGTCGGCACGGCGCGCGGGCGGCTGCTGGTGGCGGACGACAACGCGCTCAACCGCGATATGCTCAGCCGCCGCCTGCGCCGACTGGGCTACACCGTCGAGGTGGTCGAAGATGGGCGCGCTGCGCTCGATGCGCTCGACCGCGCCCCGTTCGACCTGCTGCTGCTCGATGTCATGATGCCGGAGATGGACGGCTACCAGGTGCTGACGGCGCTGCGGGAGCGCGGCGCGCTGCCCAACCTCCCGGTGATCGTGCTCTCGGCGCTCGATGAGTTCGAAAGCGTCGCGCGCAGCATCGAGCTTGGCGCGCAGGATTACCTGCCAAAGCCCTTCAACCCGACGGTGCTCAAGGCCCGCATCGGCGCGTCGCTCGAGCGCAAGGCCATGCACGATCAGGAGCAGGCGCTGATCGAGCGAATCACCGCCGAGAAGCAGCGCACCGACGCGCTGCTCAACGTGGTCATCCCGATCGGCGTGGCGCTCTCGGCCGAGAAACACTACCCGCGGCTGCTCGAACGGGTGGTCAGCGAGGCGATGAAGCTCTGCGGCTGCGATGGCGGCACGCTCTACCTCCGCGCCGACGATGACACGCTCTCGTTTGTGATCGTGCGCACCACGTCGCTCGGCATCGCCCTCGGCGGCGAGACCGGCGAGCCGATCACATTTGCGTCGC
>JAYUUK010000322.1:0-3582 GCA_043754595.1 Roseiflexaceae bacterium
CCGTGCATGTCGCCAAACGGTTAGTTGATCATGTATTCACGGTCATGCCGCTCCGCTGGCGTGTTGAGCGCACATTTGCATGGTTGTGTCGCAACCGACGTTTGAGTAAAGATTATGAGCAAAGGTACGATACATCGGAAGGAATGATCTATCTTGCATCAATACGCATGTTGCTCAACCGACTGGATGGAAGCCCAAACCCTATTGGTTATTAGACACCCTCTTATAACAACACTTATAATAATTATAATACAATTTCTTCTTGCTCTAATAATGGAGACTGGACTGTAAACAGGTAAAAATTATGAAAAATATTAAAAATCTTGCTATCTTTATTTTTGCAGTAATCAGTACGCTTGTGATTGGCATATCATCTGCTGAAGTATTATCACCGAGGTACTTTGAAACACAAGACCTATCGAGTAAAGACGATGATTTTGTTAAAAACTATTCCATAGAGTACACAAAAAGTAGATTTAAAAGTATTTCTAACAATTATGATATATTGTTATACAAAAATGTATCAAGAAGTGATCTAAAAGATACAACTTTATCATCTAGCGAGGTCGACCGTGATGATAGACTGATAATTGTTATTATTAAATCGAAAATCGAAGTTATACAAGGAAGCGTTGTTTCAAGTAGAATGATAGGTCAAAATTTCAACTATGTTTTGTATTCATTCAATATTGAGTCAGGTGTATCATATGAAACTCAGTTATCAAAACGTATATCGAGCTTTATGGATACTTTTAATAAACTAGGTACCGAGCAAGAGATTAAAACAGCTAACGAAATTGCCATACAAGAACAAAGAGAGAAGGATCTAAGCTTTCAACCGAGGATCGATCCTCCGAGGATCGATCCTCTTACTCTGTCTTATCCTTATCCAGAGCCTGTTAAATAAGATCATTGCATGACATGGGGCTATATCTTCACGTGCGCGGTCTGAACCGACTGCGCGGGCAGAAAGGCGCGGGGATAATCAAGGATGCGAACGGTTGGCAACGGTGGCATGGACAGCGGGATGTGTCGTTTGACGGCGGTGCATAGGACGTTGCGGCGACGGGGTTGGGCGACCTGCGTCGTCGGTTTGTGGGTTGGGACATGTTCGTGGGTGCGTCCGAGCAGCCAGGGCGCCCAGCAGGCCACCCCAAAGCCCATCAGCAAGATGCGCACATGGGTATCCGTGGTCACCTACCCCCTCTCCCAATCGAACATATTGCTTTTGCAGTCCTTGAATGTGCATTCCTGTCGCCAGCGACAAGCGTACTCGGCCAAACGCGCCTCCGCTGTGGGCAGATCGGACACAACGTACCACGTCGTGGGGCGAAATCCATCACGCACCCGCTGGTAGATGCTCACATTGATACGCCGGTTCCCTCCTTTCCAGATTCGGACATTGGCGAGAAACTGCCCGGTGTTGGCAGCTGTAGCAATGCGTTTGAGCGCTATCCATCCATGGGTGGGATGCTCAATCTGGGTCGTCTCGCTAGCCATCCCCCGATCGTGTCCTGATGCGGGAATACGCGCCACCCGCCGCCCATGTCATGCAATGAGGTTAAATAAGGTAGACAACACTGCGAACATGTGATGAGTAGTTCAAATGTAAAATTGTCAAAAGAACATAGTTATTACTAATGTTCTTTTGGCCCTACATCTAGGGAGGCACCTACTACATCTAGTAGGTGCCTCCCTCATTTTTCCCTGTATTTGCGCGATACTCTTGACACGTCACCGCATTCATCGTTGTGAACTGGTGTAAACTCTTTGCCACAGGCATGCAATCCTTGACACCGAGGCGTGATGGCAACGATGACACCCCAGGTATTTGTGGCGAAGTGGCGAGCAGTAACGCTCAAGGAGCGCAGCGCAGCCCAAGAGCACTTCATCGACGTGTGCCAGCTCGTTGGCCACCCGACGCCGGCCGCTGCGGACGGTGACGGCCGCTCCTATACCTTCGAGGCAGGTGCAGCCACCCAGCGTGGCGGGAAGGGCTGGGCGGACGTCTGGAAGCGTGGATTCTTTGCCTGGGAGTACAAGGGCAAGCATGCCGACCTCGCGAAAGCCTACCAGCAGCTGCTCTAGTACCGTGAGGCGCTAGAGAATCCTCCGTTACTTGTGGTCAGTGACCTTGACCAGATTGTGATTCATACCAACTTCACCAACACCGTGAAGCAGGTGACGACCTTCACCTACGATGATCTGGTGACACCAGCGGGCCTGGCGAAGCTGCGTGCGGTCTTTGTTGACCCTGATGCGTTTCGTGTCGCACAGAGCACTGCCCAGGTCACTGAGGCTGCCGCCCGTGACTTCTCGCGTCTCGCAGAGCACCTACGCAAGTGGGGTGAGCAGCCGGCGGCGATCGCCCATTTCCTTATTCGTCTGCTGTTCTGTCTGTTCGCCGAAGATACTGGAATTTTGCCCGATCGTGTCTTCTCGCGACTCATTGATCAGACCCGCACCCGCCCCATGCTTTTTGCTGATCAGCTGCGGCAGCTGTTTCGCACGATGGCGACTGGTGGCTTCTTTGCGATGGCTGATATTCCGCATATCAATGGGAAATTGTTCGACGATGACACGGTGATTGTGCTGGACAGTGACGCGCTCGCCATCCTTGGGCGTGTTGCCCAGCTAGACTGGAGCAGCATTGAGCCAGCGATCCTCGGAACGCTGTTCGAGCGTTCACTCGACCCAACCAAACGGGCGCAGCTCGGTGCCCACTATACCAGTCGTGATGACATTCTACTGATTGTCTCCCAGTGCTTATGCAGCCGCTGCGCCAGCGCTGGGAGACAATACAGCGCCAAGCGCTGGCGCTTGCAGAACGACGAACGACGGCGACCGCTGGCCAGCGAGGGCGCATTGAGACTGAGCTGCGCCAATTGCTCGTCGGATTCGCCGGCGAGATTGCATCTGTACGGGTGCTCGACCCTGCCTGCGGCAGTGGCAATTTCCTGTATGTTGCGCTGAAGCAGCTGCTCGATCTCGAAAAAGCCGTTATCGTCTTCGCCGGCGATATTGGAGTTGTTTCTTCCCATCGGTCTCACCTGAGCAGCTGCGCGGTATCGAGCTGAATGAGTATGCTCACGAGTTGGCGCAGATTACTATCTGGATAGGGTACATCCAGTGGCTGCGGGACAACGGCTTTGGTCAGCCGAGTGAGCCCATTCTTAAGTCCCTTGATATCAAATCCTGAAAGATAGTGTGCATCTGTGACGACAGGGTAATTTTGGGATAGCGTGCCATGCACACTATCACACCAGATTTGATATAAAAGAGCGAGACGTCCGCCAATAAAGATATGTCAGAACGCCAAAGGTGCTGCAAGAAAGCCGTTATAAGAGATACTTCGAGACCCACTGGCAAACTGTCTCACCCCATCAGGTGCTGAGATGGCGGATGAACTGGTGCCCCGCAGCGAAAGAGCACGTGCGGCACGGTGGCGAGACCAAGGAGCCATTGGATGAGCGCGATCACGATCGGGCCGATCAGGATCCGCTTCCACCCTGCCTTGCTGAGTATCGGTCGTTCGTCCATGGCGTGTACCTCCGCTTCAGGCGCGCACCGCGATCGGGGCGC
>JAYUUK010000323.1:0-10846 GCA_043754595.1 Roseiflexaceae bacterium
GAGATCCAGGGCTTCACATTCTGCTTTGCCGTCGAGCTTTGTCCGGGCGAGGACCACACCATCGCGCCGCCGCCGGACTACACCGCCATCCGCGACCGACAGCCGTTCACGCTGACGCTGACCAGTGATGATGGGGAGCCACGGCCGTTTCGCGTCTTTGCGACCGGCCCGACCGGCCTGCCGCCATTTTGGACCTACCGGCGGCTGCTGGACGGCGCGCTGCTCGGCCACACAACCCGCGACCTGGCGATGATCAACTGGAACAGCAACGACTATCACCACGGTGCGATCATTGACATAACGCCAGCTCTGCGCGAGCGACATCTGCGGGAAGCGAAAGACCTCTCGCTCGCGTTTTTGTACTGGCTCCAGACCGAGTGCGCGCGCGACGACGGCGGCGTCGGCTACCCCGAGCTGCGGCTGGTGCCCGAGGCGATGGGGACAGACGACGGGCTGAGCATGGCGCCCTACATCCGCGAGTCGCGCCGGATCGTTGCACGTACCACTATCATAGCCGACGATATTCTTGCCAGCAGCCACCCTGGGGCGCGGGCGCGCCGCTGGCCGGACAGCGTCGGTATCGGCTGGTATTTTATGGATCTGCACCCCGCCCCAGGCAACCCTAGCTCGCGCTTCACCCCGACCCGGCCGTTCCAAATCCCGCTCGGCGCGCTGATCCCACAACACCACAGCAATCTGCTGGCGGCCTGCAAGAACATCGGCACGACCCATCTCTCCAATGGCTCATACCGGCTGCACCCGGTGGAGTGGAACATCGGTGAGGCGGCCGGCGCGCTGGCCGTCTACTGTCTGGAACATGACATAACGCCGGCCGCGCTGCATGCTGGTCGCGATGGACAGCTCGCCGCATTTCAGGATGTGCTGCTGGCGCGCGGGGTGCCGCTGGCCTGGGCGCTCGACGTGCCGCTGGATCACCGGCTGTGGGCTGACACTCAGCGGCTGCTGCTGGCCGGCGCTATCGCACCGGGTACGCCGCGCGATGGGCGGCTGGAGATTGGGCTGGACCAGCCGCTGAGCGGCGCTGAGTCCACCGCGCTGCTCGCTGCGATCGGGGCGGTCGCCGCAATCGCGGCGCTCGCCCCGATCGGGGAACTCGATGGTCACACCGATGCCGCCGACCCGCGCTGGATCGCCGACCCCACCGCCATCGCCGCTGCGGGCGCGTGGCGGGCGATGCTGCCGGCAGCGCAGCTCAGCGACCCGCCGACGTGGGCTGAGGTGGTTCTGGCGCGATCGCCCGCGCGATAGCCCGGCGCAGCGCGTCGCTGGTGAACGGCTTCTGGACGATTGCGATCTGTCTCCGCCCGGCGACATAATCGTCCAGCTCACCGACGCTGTAGCCGCTCATCAGCACGATCGGCAGCGTCGGATCGCTCGCCCGCAGCGCGTCGATCAGCGAGCTGCTCGCCACCTCGGCGATCGTCGGATCGAGCACCACCGCCGCCAGCGCGTCGCTGCCCTGGCTGAGCAAGAGCAGCGCCTCGCGTCCGTCTTTGGCCATCACAGTGCAATACCCGATGCGCTCGATCAGACGGCTGGCGACGTTGCGCACCATCTCCTCTTCATCGATTACCAGGATGCTGCCCCCCGGCGACTGGCGCTGCTGCGCGCTCGCGCTGGCCGGGAGATAGATCGAAACGCTCGTGCCGCACCCCGGCTGGCTCGTCACCACCAGGCCGCCGCGATGACCACACACGATCCCCTGAACTGCCGCGAGCCCCAGCCCGCGCCCAAGCGCCTTGGTGGAGAAAAATGGGTCGAACATGCGCGCCAGCGTCGCCGCGTCCATACCGCAGCCATCATCGTCGATCATCAGCTGGATATGCCACCCCGGCTCCATCTCGCCACGCAGCCCGATCGCCGCGATCTGTGCTGCGTCGAGCTGAACCGCGGCAGTGTGGACGCCGATCACACCGTCGCGCTCGCCGATCGCCTCGGACGCGTTGACGAACACATTCAGCAGCAGCTGCCGAACCTGCGCCAGATCGCCATCGATGAGCAGCAGGCCGGGGTCGAGGTCGAGCTCGATGGTAACTTGCTTGGCAATCGAGACCTGGAACAGCTCGTACATATCCTGCATCACTGTGTTAAGCGAGAGTGGCTGGACGATATAGCGGCCCTTGCCGGCGTAGGCGAGCAGCTGCGCGGTCAGCTCTGCCAGCCGCTGCGTCCCCTCGATCGCCAGGTCGATGTTGCTGCGCGCCTCGGTGTTAGACGCAAGATCCAAGCGGGTCAGCTCGGCATGCCCCATAACGCTGGTCAGGATGTTGTTGAAGTCGTGCGCGATCCCGCCGGCCAGTACCCCCAGTCCTTCGAGCCGCTGGGTCTCGAACAGCTGTCGCTCGAAGGCGATCCGCGACTCCGCGACTCCGCGGCGCGCTTGCGCTCGGTGATATCGCGCACGATCGAGAGCATCGCGACGCGCTCGCCACCCTCGGTCAGAAAGCTGACCGCCGACTCGACCTCGATGGCGCTCCCGTCGGCTCTGACGATGGTCGCTTCAGTGTGATCGGCAATATCATCGCTGGCGAAGTAGGCAGCGTAGTGCGCCATGGCGCTCTCACGCCCCTCAGGTGGGAAGATGACGGCGAAGTTTTGCTGCAAAATCTCCTCTGGCGCGCGCTGGTGGAGCCGATAGTAGGCCGGGTTTGCCATACGCACGATGCCGTCGCAGTCCGAGATCGCCATGGCGTCCTGGGCCGCCTCCCACACGGCGCGAAAGCGCGCCTCAGTGATGCTGAGCTCGCCGCTGCGCAGCGCAATCAGCGCCTCGCGCTCGCTGGTGGCGCGCTGCAGATTGGACTCGATCGCCTTGCGTGCGGTGATATCGCGATGCGTGGCTATCCAGTGAGTGATTTGGCCGCTCGGATCGGCGACCGGTGCCATCTCCGCCTCTATCCAAAGCGAGGTAGTGTCTTTGCGGTGGATGCGCAGCTCGATGCGAACCGCCGTGGCACTCTGGAGTGCGTCGGCCATCGTCGCAAGCGCGTCGGTCGCGGTGTCTGGCCCGTGGAGCAGCCGCGGGCTCTGGCCAATTACCTCGCTAGCGTTGTAGCCAGTCATGTGCTCGAACGCCAAGTTAACATAAACAATCGTGAGATCGAGCGGATCGCTCGGGTCGATCGCCGCGATAATGACGGCATCGTTGGTGGCGCCGATCGCGGATTCGAGGAGATGGAGGCGATCGAGGATGGCGGTGATATGCATAATGTTTCATCGGTAGCGGACAGCGCGCTAGAGCCAGCCTGGAGGCGCGTTGCGGAGCTTAATACAACATTACATCCCTAATGTTATTTAAAAATCGAACCCCTGCGGAGTGCGTTTTTATATCCTATCACAGCGAAACACGCGGGGGGCGCGGCATCTGCCGCGCCCCCCGCGTGTTTCGCTTCACGCTTGGGGGCTGCGCCCCCGCTCCAGCTCTACTATGACTGGATCAGCTCAAGCTCGATGGCGACCGCAATCTCTTCGCCCACTAGCACGCCGCCAGTCTCCAGCGGGGCGTTCCACTCAAGCCCCCAGTCCTTGCGATTGAACGTGGTCGTCGCGCTGAAGCCGGCGTTGGTCGCGCCCCACGGGCTCTTGGATTGGCCCTGATATGCGACGGCCAGCGTCACCGGTTTTGTCACGCCCTTGATCGTCAAGTCGCCGTGGAGCTTGGCGTTGGTCGCGTCGGTGTGCTCGACGCTGGTGCTGACAAACGTGATCGACGGGTAGGTCGCCACATCCAGGAAATCAGCGGACTTGAGATGGCCGTCGCGCTTCTCGTCGCCGGTGGTCAGGCTCGCAGCATCGATCGCCACGTCGATCTTCGCATCGACCGGGCTCGCCTCATCTCCCTCGATGGTGCCGCTGAAGGCGTTGAACCGGCCGCGCACTTTTGAGATCATCATATGCCGCGCCGAGAAGCTCACTTCGGAGTGGGAGGTATCGATCGTCCAGGCCATGAGAGGTCTCCTTGCTACGTACTGCGCTAAGAACTGGTATAAGTATACCCCCCTCCCGTATGCAGGAGCGTACACAGCGGCGTTGACGCGCGCCGAGCGCTCGGCGCAATTGATCAACTTAGTTATGTCTACTTATTATCGAGATTGGCGAGCGCGTCGAGCAGACGCCGCCTGCCGCCGCGCTTGGCCACGCCGCGCGCCGCAGCCAGCAGCGCCGAGCGCTCGGCACCGTCGGTCAGCGGCGCGAGCCAGACCCGGATCTGCGCGGCGAGGTGCTGTGCGCCGATCCCATCGGCGCGGGCCAGCGCATCGCGCAGCAGCGTCGCCGCCAGCGCCTCGTCCTCGCGGGCCAGCGAGACCAGGCCGAGGTTGGCGGTGAGCCCGGCGATGCGCTCGCCAAGCAGCAGCCGCTCGGCGAGCGCGAGCCCGGCGCGGAACTCCGTCTCAGCGACGCGCACATCGCCGCGTGCCAGCGCGATCTCGCCGAGCGTGCTGTGGACGAACGGCGCAAAGCCGATAGCGCCATCCTGCCCCACCAGCCGCAGCGCCGTGACCGCCTCGGTCGCAGCTTCGTCCAGCGCGCCGGCCAGCAGCAGGTGGTATGCCAGATTATTGTGCGCCAAAATCGTCCAGCTGCGCGCCGCCGGCACTCCAGCTGCGGTGACCAGCGTCTGGCGGTAGCGCGCGATAGCGCCGGGCAAGTCCCCACGCTGCGCCAGAATGCCACCGAGCTCGAACTGCATGTGCGCCAGCACTGCCGGGTCGCGATCGGCGCTGCACAGCGCTGCGGCCGCCTCGAGATGCGCCGCAGCCTCGTTCAGGTCGCCGCCCATCAGTGAAATGGCCGTGCCCCACAGCGTCTCGGCCCGCTGCCGCAGCGCCAGATCATCGCTCTGGGCCAGCGGCGCCACCAGCGCGACCAACTCGGCGTAGCGCGACTGGATCAGCAGCGCCTGGGCCAGACCGATGGCGGCTTCGTTATGTCTCGTCGTATCGCGTATGAGCTCGCCAAACACCCGCTCGGCGGTGCGGACATCGCTGGCCAGCAGCGCCACCGCGCCCACCTCCGCCAGCAGCGCCGCTCGCTCGCTGGGGTCTATACCATCGAGGGCGATGATGTAGAAGTGGATGGACTCGCTCCAGCCGGCGATCTGCGCCGCAGCTCTTGCCGCGCGCAGCGCGTGCGGCGCGGCCGGGGCCGGGAGCCCGGCCGCCAGGTACTGCCCGACGATCGCCGACGCTCGCTCGTCCAGCTGCCGCCCGCTGGCGTGCGCCAGCGCCTCGGCCGTCCGGCGGTGCAGCACCCGCTGCCGCGCCTCGCCGATCAACTGCGCGACGACCTCCATCACCAGCGAGTGGGCGAAGCTGAAGCGCTCGGCGTCGACCGGGTGGACCATGCCCGCCACCATTAGCTCGTCGAGCGCGTCGAGCGCGGTATCGTCGGAGAGGGCGGCGACGTGCGCCACGACGGAGCACTCAAATGTATGGCCGAGCACGGCGGCGACATCGAGCACGCGCCGCGCGACCGCCGAGAGCCGCTGCACCCGGCTAACGATCAGCGCGTAGACCGTCGGCGGGATGACAGTCTGCGCAAATAGCTTGGGCGTCGCGCGGCCATACGCGTCGATCAGGCCGCGCTCGCGGGCATCGTGGAGCAACTCGCCGACGAAATACGGGTTCCCGCCGGAGTGCTGCGTCAGCCATGCGCCGAGCTCGGGGGACGTCGGCATGCCAAGATCGCCGAGCAGCGTCGCGATCGCTGCGTCATCGATCCGCTGCAGCTCGATGCGCCGCAGCTGCTGCCGCCCGGTCAGATCCCCGATCAGTCCGGCGAGCGGCGCGCCGGCCGCGACGCCGCGAGCCAGCACAATCAGCCCGACGCCCGGCATGCGCCGTCGCGCCAGATAGCCGAACAGCCCGAGCGTCGCCGTATCGGCCCACTGCGCGTCGTCGAGCGCGAGGACGACGCTGCCGCGCAGCGCCAGCCCCCCGAGCAGCTGCGCCAGCCCCTCGCGCAGCCGCGACTCATCGGGCGGCGCGACGGGCTCCAGAAACGCCATCCCGCCCGGCAGCCGCGTCAGCTCGGGCGCGAGACGCGCCACCTCCGCCAGCCACAGCGGCGCGATCGGCAGCTCGGCGCGCAGTAGTGGCCAGTCGCGCCGCCGCACCAGCGTCTGCAGCGCTTCGATCAGCGGCTGATACGGCAGCGCGCTATCCAGCTCGTGGGCCACCCCGCGTAGCAGCAGCCACCCGCCGGCCCGCTCGGCTTCGTCCAGTAGCCGCGTCTTGCCAATACCCGCCTCGCCATCGACCAGCGCCAGCTCCCCGTTCGCCACCGCAGCGCGCAGCACCGCCAGCTCCGCAGCGCGCCCGACGAACGGCAGCGCCGCGAGTGGGACGTTGGGCGATGGAGCGCGGTCGATCGGAGTGCCGAGTGGGCGAGCGGGGGTCGGGGGCGGCGGCCGCTCGGGTAGCCGGTCGGTGACGATCGCGGTGTAGAGCGACTGGGTCTCCGGCATCGGCGGCACGCCGAGCTCGGCATCGAGCAGCTCGCGCAGCCGCTCATAGCGCCTGATGGCCCCGACGCGGTCGCCGGAGCTGTACTGCAACCGCATCGCGATGCGCTGGACATCTTCCTGCAGCGGGTCGAGCGCGATCGCCCGCTCGATGGCGTCGATCGCCGCGTCGAACTGCCCAAGATCGGCGTAGCCATCGGCGAGCTGTCGCAGGCCACGGCTGACGGCGCGCTGGTAGTGCTCACGGGTCGCGACGACCCAGTCATCGTAAACCGGCACATCGGGCAGCGTCACATCCTGGAGAAACGGCCCGACGTAGACCGCTAGACCGGCACTGAGCTGGCTCAGGATGGCGGGCGCTGCCAGCGCGCCATCGAGCTGCCACAGGTCGACGATGACCCCCGGCCCGACTTCGAGGCTATCGCTGCCCTGAACCGCATCGCCAAGTACGGCGCGCAGCGTGTGCAGTGTGCTGCGCAGCGACTGTTGGGCCGATGCCCGGCTGAGGTTGGGCCAGAAGAGATCGAGCAGCTGCTCGCGCGGCGTCGGCAGGTGGCGCGCCGCCAGGTAGTAGAGCAGCGCTCGCGTCTTGCGTCGCGGCAGCGCGGCCGCAACGCCGGCGTGGAGGACGCGCGGCGCGCCAAACAGCGAGATCACAATCGTCATAGCGGGGTATCATCGTCAAACTGCAGCGTGACCAGGGGAGCATGATACACTATGTTCGACCAACGGCGGGCGAATGGCGATGCGTGCGCCGCGCCGCCGGGGCAGGGGGGGAGAATGATGGGCGAGCACGAGACACCGCGCAGCGGCCGCTGGCTGCTCAAGACCGAGCCGGACGACTATAGCTACGACGACCTCGAGCGCGATGGGCGCACCGTCTGGGACGGCATCGCCAACAATGCGGCGCTCAAGTGGATGCGCGACATGCAGCCGGGCGATACCGCATTTATCTACCACACCGGCGACGAGCGCCAGGCGGTGGGGGTCGCCACGATCCTGAGCGCCGCCTACGCCGACCCGCAGCAGTCCGATCCAAAGCTGCTGGTAGTCGATGTTTCGCCGTTGCGGCGTCTGAGCGCGCCGGTGACGCTGGCCACCATCAAGGCCGAGCCATTTTTTAGCGATTTTGCCCTGGTGCGCCAGGCGCGGCTCTCGGTCGTGCCGGTCAGCGCATCGCAGTGGGAGTGGATGCTGGCGCTTTCCGAGCGCCCGTGAGCGAAAGAGAGAACGATGATACATCAGCCATTTTCCAACGAGCCGTTCACCGATTTTAGCGAGCCGGCCAACCGCGCCGCGATGGAGCAAGCGCTCTCGCTGGTGCGCGGCCAGCTCGGCCGCACCTACCCGCTGATCATTGGCGGCGAGCGCATCACCACTGAGCAGACCCTCGCTTCGACCAACCCGGCCAGGCCGGAGGAGATCATCGGCTATGTCGCCAGCGCCAGCGCCGCGCACGCCGACGCCGCGCTCGACGCTGCCACCGCCGCTTTCGCCAGCTGGAAGCAGACGCCAGCCGCCGATCGTGCCGCGCTCATCTTCCGCGCCGCCGATGAGATGCGCCGTCGCAAGTTCGAGCTGTGCGCCTGGATCATCGTCGAGGCCAGCAAAAACTGGGCCGAGGCCGACGGCGACGTGGCCGAGGCGATCGACTTCTGCAGCTTCTACGCCCACGAACTGCTGCGGCTCGACGCCGGCTACCCGGTGGTGCAGATGCCTGGCGAGCGCGACATCGTGCGCTACCTGCCGCTCGGCGTGGGCGTCTCGATCCCGCCGTGGAACTTCCCGCTCGCCATCGCCGCCGGGATGGTGGCGGCGCCGCTGGTGACCGGCAACACCGTGGTGCTCAAGCCATCGCCGCGCACCCCGGTGGTGGCCGCCAAGCTCGTCGAGGTGTTCGAGACAGCCGGCGTGCCGCCGGGAGTGCTCAACTTTATCACCGGCACCGATGCGGCGATCGGTGATGCGCTGGTGGACTCGCCAAAAACGCGATTTATTAGCTTCACCGGCTCAAAGGCCGTCGGTCTCAGAATCTACGAGCGCGCCGCTAAGGTTCACCCCGGCCAACGCTGGCTCAAACGCAGCATCCTTGAGATGGGCGGCAAGGATACGCAGATCGTCGATGAGACCGCCGACCTCGACGCGGCGGCGCAGGCGATCGTGGCGGCAGCGTTTGGCTTCCAGGGGCAGAAATGCTCGGCCTGCTCGCGGGTGGTCGCCACCGCTCCGATCTACGACGCGCTGCTACAGAAAGTCGTCGAGCGCGCCAGCAAGCTCGTCGTCGGCGATGCGTCCGACCCGGAGACCGATGTCGGCGCGGTGATCGACGAGCGCTCGCTGACGAATATTCAGCGCTACCTGGATCTCGGCGCGAGCGAGGGACGACTGGTGCTCGGCGGCGAGACCGATGGGAACATCGTGCAGCCGACAATTTTTGCCGATGTGCCGCCGGCCGGCCGGCTGTCGCAGGAGGAGATCTTTGGGCCGGTGCTGTCGTTCATCAGGGCCGAGGATTTCGACGCGGCGCTGGCGATCGCGAACAATACCGAGTACGGACTGACCGGCGGGCTCTTCTCGCGCGACAGCGCGCGGCTGGCGCGAGCGCGCGACGAACTGTTCGTCGGCAATATGTATCTCAACCGCAAGATCACCGGCGCGATGGTCGGGGCACACCCGTTCGGTGGGTTCCATATGTCGGGCACCGACTCGAAGGCCGGCGGGTATGACTACCTGCTGCTGTTCACACAGGCCCAGAGCATCGCCGAGCGCATCGGCTAAGGATACACAATGGAATTACCAATGGACGAACTGCGCCGCCACTGGGGCGATATCTACGACCTGAGCTGCATCGGGTCGCTGCTCAACTGGGATCAGAGCACCTACATGCCGCCAGGCGGCGCGGCGGCGCGCTCGCGCCAGGCCACGATCGTGGCGCGGCTGGCCCACGAGCGCCTGATCGACCCGGCGCTCCAGCTGGTGCTCGATCGCGCCGAGGCACAGACCGCGCAGCTGCCGTACGACTCACCAGACGCCTCGTTTGTGCGTGTGGCGCGGCGCGATGTCGAAAAAGCCACGAAGCTGCCCACCGAGTTCGTCGAGCGCGCCAACGCCCACGTCACCGCGCTCTACGAGCGTTGGGTCGAGGCCCGCGCCAGCGATAACTTCGCGCTGGTGGCCGACGGCCTTGAGCGCTCGCTGGAGCTGGCGCGCACCTACGGCGGCTACTTCCCCCACGACCACATCGCCGACCCATTGGTCGACGACGCCGAGCCGGGCATGACGGTGGCGAGCGTCCGTGCGATCTTCGCCGAGCTACGCGCCGCGTTGGTTCCGCTGGTGGCGGCGGTCTGCGCCGCCCCGCCCGCCGACAACGCCATGCTCACCCGCCATTACCCCAAGCAGCAGCAGCTGGACTTCGGCAGCATGATTGCCGGCCAGCTCGGCTACGACTTCCAGCGCGGCCGGGTCGACCTGACTCACCACCCGTTCATGACCCGCTTCTCGCTCGGCGATATTCGGATCACCACCCGCGTCGATGAGCACGATCTTGGCAACTGTCTGTTCTCGATGATCCACGAGACCGGCCACGCGCTCTACGAGCAGGGCATCGACCAGCAGTTCGAGGGGACGGCCCTGGCCGGCGGCACGTCGGCCGGCGTCCACGAGAGCCAGTCGCGGCTGTGGGAGAACCAGGTGGGCCGCAGCCGGGCGTACTGGCAGCACACCTACCCGCAGCTCCAGGCGGCGTTCCCCGGCCGGCTCGACGATGTTGACGCTGAGCAGTTCTACCGCGCGATCAATCGCGTCGACCGCTCGCTCATCCGGACCGAGGCCGACGAGCTGACCTACAATCTGCACGTCATCATCCGCTTCGACCTGGAGCTCGACCTAATCGAGGGTCGGCTGGCGGCGCGCGATCTGCCAGAGGCATGGCGCGAGCGCTACCGCAGCGATCTCGGCGTGACGCCTGAGGACGACGCCGACGGTTGCCTGCAAGACCTGCACTGGTACAGCGGGCTAGTAGCCGGCAGCTTCCACGGCTACACCCTCGGCAACCTGATGAGCGCGCAGTTCTACGCCACGGCGCTGGCGCAGCACCCGGAGATCGGCGAGCAGATCGGCCGCGGCGAGTTTGGCACGCTGCTGAGCTGGCTGCGGCAGAATATTTATCGCTACGGCCGCGGACTGACCGCGCCCGAGCTGCTGCAGCGGGTCTGTGGCGAGCGCATCAGCGTCGCGCCGTACATCGGCTATCTGCGGCGCAAATACAGCGACTTGTACGGGCTGGCGCTGTAGCGGCGGTCTCATCCATCATCATAAGGCGCACACCACGCCGAGCAACGCCAAATCCCACTCATCTGC
>JAYUUK010000324.1:0-10822 GCA_043754595.1 Roseiflexaceae bacterium
CTGGCTCGCGCTGCTGCAAGAACAGCGTGGCGCGCGGGAGCGCGTCGAGCACGGCGTCGAGCGTCGTCCCGCTCCGAACACGCGCGGCCGCGATCCGCGCGCGGCGCAGCTTGTCCAGGATGCGCGGTGGAGTCTCCGCATGCTCGCCATCGACCCATTCGAGCAGCATCGCCGAGGAGGGGCGCGCGATCATGCGCCACTGCATACGGCCGTCCTCGGTCACATCGACGCGCGCGACGGTGATGAGGCGCGGGACCACATCGCGCAGCGAGTCGTCGCTGCCGAGCAGCGCGACTTCTTCGATGATCCGTGTGCCGCCGATCCGCGTCACACGGATGACCACATCAAAACCGGTGCAGGTATCGCGCAGCGCCTGAAGCGGTCGGCCGGCGTACATATAGCTCGCCGGCATCTCGGCACAGCTGGCAAACCGATGGACCGCATCTTCGCAGGACGTGGCGTGGAGCGTGGTGATGACCGGGATATCGGCCTTGACGATCGACAAAATCGCGCCGGCCTCCTCCGCACGGGTCTCGCCCGGCGTCATCAGCCCCGGCGTCTGCCGCAGTGCATTCTTGGCGACGGTGCCGTAGGCGTGCGGGTCGATCGAACTCTTGATGACCTGGCGCGTCCAAAACGGCTTCTCGGCGATCGAGATCTCCGCCGTCTGGTCTTCGATCGTCAGAATATGCGTGCCGGGCTTGAGCTTGGCCCAGGTGTTGGCCATCGCCTCAAGGAGCGCGGTCTTGCCCGATCCGGGCTGCCCGGCGATCAGGAAGGAGCAGTTGGCGCGGATGAGCAGCACGAGCAGATCGTAGACCTCCTGGCTCATGCTCTGGCGCCGCAGCAAATCGTCGAGCGTCCACGACTCGGTGCGCCCGCGCCGGATACAGACCAGCACGCCGTTCTCCACCAGCGGCGCGAAACTGACATGCATGCGCGAGCCAAAGCCGAGCGGGATGCTCTGCTGCTGCTGATTGATGTCGATGACGATGCCCGTGACCGAGGCAAGCACCTTGACACGCCCCTGCACGTCTTCGACGGCGCTGAAGGTCTCGGGGGCGGGGATCCAGTCAAAGCCTTGCTCCTGCACCTGGATATGGGTGCCGTTGATCTTGATCTCCTGCACTCGTGGGTCGCGGAGATACTTCTGCGCCGGCCCCCAGCCGATCGTCGCGTCGAACAGCGCCAGCAGCATATCGGCATCCTGCGGCACGGTGGCAAGGACGCCGCCGGTGCTGCGATGCTCGGCGATGGTGGCGCGCAGCACGGCGATCACCTCGGTGTCGCGTGCGTCCGCTGGCGCGAACGGGTCGAGGTACCACTGGCGATCGCTCGGCGCAAAGCTCGCGCGCATCGCATCGAGCGCGGCGTTGCGCACGAGCGCGTTGGCGAGATGCGCGGTGATGGTCGCCTGGCGCGCACCATCATCGAGGATGCCGCTCGGCGCGCTCAGGCGTGCGCTGCGTGGCTCGGTCGCGGGGAGCGTCAGCGGCCCGGTGCCGCGCCGGAGCGCGCCAATGCCGCCGTCCTCTTGGACATTGAAGCGCCCGCTCATGACCGCACCTCGCGCATCTCGGCAATGGTGGACGCGGGGGGCATGACGACCCGCTCGCCGCGCAGCCGCTGCCAGAGCGAGGACTGCGGCCGGGGGGCGGCTGCCAGCCCGTGCTCGGCGATGAGCGCATCGACGATGGCATGACAGGTCCGGATCAGGACCGAGTGCGGCGCGATGTCGTAGGGCGTGATGTAGGCATCGCGGACCTGCTTGGCATGGCTAATGATGTGGGCTGCGCGCGGGAGCGTCCCAAGGACGGGAACGGTGGGAAAGTGCGCGATGAGCGCGCTGATGTCGGAGTTCTGCGACGTAAACACGCTGCCCTTTTCGGCCTCCATAAACAGCAGGCGGCAGCGGTCAAGGACGCCGTGACTCTGCGCGTGCATGAGTGCGTTGTAGGCACCCGCGACATCTTCGGGGTCGGGCGGGCAGGGCAGCACGAGGGTTGCGCCCTCCATTGCCATCTGCACCGCGTAGGGGCGCTTTTTGATGTCCGGGCCGGTATCGCCAAAGATGACGTCGTGCTGGTCGATTTCCACGGCTTTGCGGTACAGCAGATCGAAGGTCGGCGTGGTGAGGTCGGCGGGATTGGTGGCGTCCTCGCTGCCGAGCAGGAAGTCGATGCCGCTCGGCTCGTGGTGATAGATAATGTCGCGCACGGCCTTGGCGGTGAAGGCTGCGGTGCCCGCGCCGCTGTCGAGCAGCCAGGCGTAGGTCTTGAACCCCGAGGGGATGCGGAACTTCGGCACGATGCCGGAGTTCGAATTATCGCCGTCGATGATGAGCGTGCGCAGGTTGCGGCGCCGCAGCCCCTCGGCGAGCAGCCAGGTGATGGTGGACTTGCCGATGCCGCCTTTGGATCCGCCGAGCGCGATCGTCGCTGCGCGCTTGCCGGCCCGTGCGCGCAGACCAAACGTGCGGCCGATGAACGTCGCGATTTTGGACGCATCGCGCTCGCTGATGACGGCGATGCCGCTCGTGGCAACATCATCGACGCCACTCGGCGTGCTGACGAGATTGACGGCGATCGGGAGTCGGCGGCTCTCGGCGAGCTGGATGAGTGTGGCGATCTCGTGCGGGGTCAGCACCGTATCGTCGGCGTAGATCGCCTGTGGCGGGCGGTCGCTGATGATGATGCGCGTCGCCCAGTCGCTGGCTGGGACGGTCATGCAACGCGCGCCCTCGTGCGCGTTGACCGCGCTATCGAGGCCGGCGATGGTGGTGATGAGCAGGATATCCATCAGTAACGTCCTTTCCCCCAGGCCGCACTCACGCTGCCACTGCGTGCGAGCGCGCCGGCGGCGTTGGTGGCAAAGATGGGGTTGGTAGGGAATTCGTCGCCGAGCTTGCCGCTCGCGCCGGCGGGGATGACCTCGGCAATTTCGGTCACGCGGCGCCGCCCGCCCGCGCGCACCACCTGCATGACGAGCATGGGAATCGCCGCGCTCGCGATCATGCCGCGCACGCTGGTGGGCGGAATCTCGCCCGCCTCACACGCCATGCGTTCGAGATTGGAAAGCGCGACCTTGGGCGTCCCGCCGTGGATCGTGGCGATGCCGGCGTGGCCAGTGGCCGCCGCCTGCAACATCGCGAGCGCCTCGGCCCCGCGCACCTCGCCGACGACGATCATGTCGGGGCGCATGCGCAGTGCAGCGTAGACGCAGGCGGCAAACGAGAGTCCGCCGCTGCCGCCCACCTCCATCGAAAATCCCATGCGTGGCTTGGGCAGCTCGCGCGCCTGCTCGATGATGATGGTGCGCTTCTCGTCGCCGATGGCTTGCAGCAGGGCCGCGCCAATGGTGCTCTTGCCCGAGCCGGTCACGCCGGAGATGAGCACGGTGACGCCGTGACGGATGGCGTCGAGTAAAAAGCTCACCGCCTCGCGCGTCAGGATCTGCGCGCTCTCATGCACCAGATCCGTGATTGTGCTCCACGCCTCGGGGATGACCCGCACCGCGACGGTCGGGCCATCGGGGGTGAGCGGCGCGCGGGTGATGCAGTAGCGAAAGCGCCGATCGCACGACCCATCGACGCGGTGCGTCGGGCGGTGTTTCTCATCGCGCCAGTCATCGAGCTGCTCTTGTTGGGGGGCCGTCGTCTGTGACCGGAGCAGCAGCTGTCGCTGCACAAAGGCCGTCCAGCTCGGATGGGGCACGACGCCGGTATCGCTGAGGATGCCGCGCGTGACCACGCTGATGGGCAGGCCATCGCCGTCGATGAGGATATCGGTGATGTCCTTGCCGCGCCGCATGTAGGTGTCGATCGGCCCATACCAGGGCGTGCGCTGCCAGGTGCTGAGGCTATAGCCGGTATGGTTGCCCTTGGCGCTGAAGAAGTCCTCGACCGATTTGGCCCAGTCGTTGGGCATCCCGGCATCGGCGAGCATTTGCAGTTCGGCGAGTCGGACAACGTCCTCGCGGCCGGCGGGGGCAAAGGGGATGGGGGGCATCGCGATCTCCTATGGTGTGCGGGTCGGCGCGGCGGTCGGCGCGGGCGTGGTGGGGGCCGCCGTCGGCGCGGGCACTGCTGCGCCGGGTGCGGGCGCACCCGCGCCGGGGATCGGGGCGAGCGTGCCGAGCGCGGCAGTATCCGTGATCACCCGTCGCGGCTCGATGGCGATGGTGTCCGTCACGGGGTCGGTCAAGTTGGGGATCGTGACCTGTGCCGCATCGAGGCGATCCATGAAGCGCAGCGGCGCAGATGTGCTCCCATAGCGCTCGGCCCAGAGCTGGGTCTTGGCGTCGGCCTGGAGCGCACGGAGCGCGAGCGCCTGGGCGGGCGTGACCTCGAGATAGGCGATGGAGTCGGCGATGGTCAAGATCGGGACGCTGCCCATCCAGCGACAGGCATAGCTGCGCGGGACAATGGCGGCAGCGTTGGCGTCGATGGCCGGTGGGCGCGCGATCGGTAGTGCCACAGTGCTGCCGAGGGCGACGTCGGCAATCAGCCGGTCGCAGAGCGTGGCGTCGGCGGCGTTGAAGCCAATATTGAGGGTGTCGCGGTCGGTGACGGTGCCGACGTTGGTGATGTCGAAGGGGAACGGCACCATGTTCGGGTGCAAGATGCGCCCGTTGGCATACACCGGCGTCGGCGGCGGCGTGGCGATGAGCTGCGGCGGGTCGCTGGCCAGGCTGATGACATCATTGGTGCCGATCGGGCGGTTGGCGTACTGCCCGATGATCTGGCGCGGGTCCTGGACGCCGGCGAGCTGGATCGGACGATGCAGCGGCAGCTCGATGGTGGCGAGGTCGTCGGCGACGATCTGCTGCCCGTAGGGAATGGGGCGGGCGGCGATGATGATGGTCTCGGTGCGGCGGCTCTCCACGATGCTGTAGGCGGCACCGCCGATACAGACGACGAGCCCCATGATCAGCAGCAGGATGCCGCCGATCGGGGTTTTCTTGGGGGTGAGATTGGGTGCGGATGCAAACATGCGGCTGTCCTTTGCCTTACCGAAGCGAATCGATCGTCTCTTTGGCCACAATCGTGGGGTGCCACTCGCCCATGCCGGGCACGAGCGCCTCCATGCGAAGCGTCACCTCGGCGCAGACCAGTGGCTGTGTCGTCGGCGCTCCGGGGAAACGGCTGCCATCGGTGAAGCGGCACTGGCCGCTCGGCGGGTTGATCTGCCACACGACTCGGCTGGCCATCGCGGTCGGCGACTCGAGGATGCCCGGCACCGGGTCGCTCCAGCCCGCCCAGGGCGCGCCGCTGATGGTGTCCACGAGCGTGGTGATGCCGGTCTGCTTGGCGGTGCGCACGCCCGCCGCGCTCGCCTGCGGCGCATTGCCCGCCAAGCTGGCGTAAGCCAACTGATTGACCGCGCTGCGGCTGGCCAGCCGCAGCGCGTCTTCGAGCGCGGCACGTTGCAACATCTTGGTCGTGATGTTCACCGCACCAAAGGCGAGTAAAAAGATCACCGGCGCGATGATGCCGGCAAGGACGAGGACATTGCCGGGTGTGCGGTGGAACAGCCAGCGGCGGCGGGTGGTCATGGCGCCACCTGCTGATCGACTTCATTGGCGCGCACGGCGCTCTCGTCGGCGTTGATATGGTCGAGGAACGGCAGTCCCACCCACGAGTCGCTGGCATAGGTGATCCGCACTGCCAGCTTCTGATAGCGGCGGCAGGGCGTGCTCTGGCAGCGTACGGTAATCGTCGCGGCACTGAGATCGCTGATGACGCCGGCGCCGCCGAGCGAGACGCGGGCGATGTCGGCGACCGGGCCGCTGGCGACGGGGTGGCCAGCGGCGTCGGTGGTGCCGAGCGAGTACGTAATCCCGTCTTGCATCGGCGCGAAGCTGCCGCTCGTGGCCGCCTGCGCCACCGCCACGCGGGCGGCGGCGACGGTCGCATTGGTGGTCAGCACCTGCTGAATGAGCACGGCGAGACCGAAGATCACCAAAATGAACACGGGCAGCACGATGGCGAGCTCGACGAGCGACTGCCCGTGACGGTGACGTGGTGGAGTCATGCGCCGCTCCTGCTGACCAGGACGGTCATGGTGCCCCGCGTGCGGGCGATGTCGTAGATGGCAAACGTCTCGCCGGTCAGGTCGTCGGTGATGGTGCTCTCCACTAGGTAGTCGATGACGAGCGTGAGCGGGGTCTCAGGCAGCGGCGATCGGGCGATGACGTCGGCGCGCATCTGCGCGGGCGGCGTGGCGCTGATGAACAGGTGGGCCTGGGTCCGCATCGCGCGCTCGGTGACGGCGGCGGCGGTGGACAGGTAGCGGTAGTCGCAGCCGCTGAGCGCGGGCGCGCCCGCCGGGTAGGACGGCTGATCGGTAGTGACGCAGGTGTCGCTGCGGATGATCCACGCATCGCCGCCCGCGCCGTACTCGGGGATGCCGACAAAGCTCCAGGCCACGATGCGCTGGCGCACGGTGTAGCCGGTCGTGCCGCCCGCCTGCGGCGCCAGCGTGACGAGTGGGGTGAAGTCCAAGACTTCGCCAGCGGGCCAGGCGAAGCTCCCGGCGGCGGTCGGGTAGACCGCGTCGGTCGGGTTGCTGCCGCCATCGAGCGGGTCGAGATCGGAGTGGATGCGCAGCTGCAGCGACCCGTTCACGGTCGGGCGCGGCGGGACGCGGTTGACGGTCGTCTTGGTGTTGTTGGCGGTGTCGGCGGCGAGCTCGTTGGCCGTGCGGATCGTCACCGTCGCCTGGATGCTCCCGGTCGGCGTGGCCGGGTCGATGATGCCCTGGATCTGGATGACGCCGCGGCTGTAGGCGCCGGGGCGTAGGTCGCCGGTGCCGGCGAGGTCGCCGAGATCGACGTTCACGGTCTGCCCGGTCACACGCACCACAAACGGGCGGCGGGCCGTATCCTCGGGCGTGCCGATGATGCGCACACCGGCGGGGAGCGTGATGGTCATGGCCACGCCGGTCGCGGTGCGCGCGTTGTTGGACTGATAGCCCACGGCATAGAGAATGGGCTCGCCGGCAAAGCAGATGCTGCTGGCGCGCCCGGCGCACCGCCCAACGATGGTTGGTTCGACATCGGGGGTGATGACGGCGGTATCGACCGTGGCGGTGTTATCGAGTCGCGACGGATGCGTGGGCGGTAGCCGATCCTCGCTGCTCGATGCCACAGTCGCCACAGCGCGCAGCACGGGGGCGACGGTGCTCGCGGCGGTCACGCGAATAGTGAAACTGCGCATGGTGTTGCCCGGCAGCGTGCCGAGCGCCCAGGTGAGCACCTGGCCCGTCTGGCGCGGTGCCGCGCCGCTGATGACGCCGTTGTAGCCCACGCCATCGGGGAGCGTGGTCGTCAGCGTGGCATTCGTCCCATCGGCACTCGTGGCCATCGCGGCGGTGATGGTGTAGCTATAGGGCGTGTTGGGCGTGATGCGCCCGCCCGTGAGGGTGCCCGCGACGATGGTCGGCACGATGTTGGGCGCATCGTCGCCGAGGCGCAAGATGCGCCAGGTATGCTCGCGTTCAAAGGCGCTACAGTTCTTGGTGGCGTGGCGGGTCACGATATCGTAGGCGTGGCCGGCGATGGGCGTGAAGACGATGTGAATCGGCCCGCCGATGCCCTGGCCCCAGCCGAGCTGCCCCGCATCGGGAGTGTATTGGAAACGAATGTAGCTGCGATCGGTCATCGCGTTGCCGGCGATAATGGGCGAGGGACTTGGGAAATCGCCGGGGGGGATGCCGTTGGTCGGGTCGTTGCGGTCGTAGGCTTGTTCCATCCAACGGGTGCCGATGCCCGCCGCAAACTTGTGGAACGTGCGGCTGTCGGCCGCCACGCTCGCGCCGCGCAGATCCCAGGCGGTCATGCGCGTCCAGCGGCCGTCGGTGGCCGGGCGGGCGACCTCGGCGATCGAGTCGGCGTAGAAGCGCGTCACATCATCGGCACTGGCAATCCCGTCGAGCCCGCGATCGATGAGCCAGAGCGTGAACACGCCGCCGGCGTTCGTGTCGTCGGGGCCGATCGTCCAGCGGTCGTAGTTGGCCACGGCGGCCTGCTCGACGCCGAAGTACAGATCGACCGGGCGGTTCGCGCCGATGCTATGGGGCGTGCGCGCCACGGGGAAGACGTTGGGGTTGTAGCCGCTCCAGCCGGGTGTGGGCAGAGCGCTGAAGTCTGGCCCGTAGGTCGGTGCCTCGTTCTGCGCGGCGTCGTAGGTGGTCGCGCCCTGCACCACGCGCATGGGGATGCCGAGCGGGTAGGCGTTGCCGCTGCACGGCGGCATCGTCGCGGTGGGGATGGTGGTGGGGATGCGCGTCACGGTGGGAAGGATAGGGTCGGGGGGCGTGCGCGTTGGCGTTGTGCCCGTGCCCGTGCCACCGCCTGGTGCAAGAGTGGCAGTCGCGGGCGGTATGGTTGGTGCGAGGATTGCCGGGGTTGATGTCGCGATCGATGTACAGCTATCCTGATGCTCAAACACCCAGTGCCAGTTGCTCGGTCCGTTCCAGGTGCGCGACCAGTCGCCCTGGGGCGAGCGGCGCATCACATATGTAAACGTCGCGCCGTGGTGCCACTGCCCCGCCGCCCAGTACTGGTACGGTCCGCCACGCGGGCAGAGATCGCGCCGCTCGGCGGTGCGATCGGTCATGCCCTCGGGGGTAGCGTGGCTGCCCGCCACATCGGTGTTGCGCCCGCGTCCCATGCCGGCGCGATGTGGGACATACTCAAACAGCGTCGGCGGGAACGAGACGTAGTTCGACGTACAGGTGCCGGTCGTGGTGCAGCCGCCATCGATGACGCCGGCCTTCTGCCAGCTCCCGCTCTGATCCGGGTTGCCGCTGCCTCGCGGGTCGGCAAGCGCAGATGGGACGGGGGCGACGGTGGCGCTCAGGGCGAGCAGCGCAAATAACAGCAGGACAGCGGTGATGCGACGGTGATGCTGCACAGACCTACTCCTTTGTGCCGACGAGAATCAATGCGTAGCCGGCCGGCATTCCATCGTCAGGATTGGTGTCGGGGACGGCGACGATGCCCACGATGGCCGCATCCGGGGCGTTGAGCGTGGACGTGTCGATCGTGGCGATGGCGCAGGGGTCAGCGGGGATCGGCGATTCGAGCGGCACGAGCAGCATGCTGCGGTAGCGATCGGGCGGCGTGGCCATCGCATCGCGTTGGAGATCGGCGAGGAATGCGGCAGCATCGGCGTCGGCGCGTGCGCTGCGGGTCAGACCGGCATTGATGCACGCCACGGCGGCGGCGACGGCATCGGCCGTCACAGGATCGGTGGCGACGGCCGATGCCGCTGCCTGGGGGCTGCGCGCGGCGGAGGCCACGCCAATGCGCTGCGGCGTTGGCGTGGTGCGACGGGCGGCATTGGGATCGCCGAGCGCGCCGCCGCCGGTGGTGGCATGTGGCATGAGGATGAGCGCCATCCCACCGATGATGAGTGCGAGCGCGAGCGCGCCGAGCGCGATGAGGACGCGGCGGCGCTGGCCGAGGGTGCGGAAGAAGAACATTAGCGGATCTCCATGCCGGCGATACGAACCAGGATTTTGAGATTGCGATTCGGCGCGGCATAGTATGCCTTGCAGACGCTCTCGAAGCGCTGCGCCATCAGCGCAATCAGGGCCGCATCATCGCCAAGCTCGCTACACCGGAGCAGATCGGTCAGCACCGCTATCTCGGCGTCGTTGTGCGCGCGGCGCGCGAGCGTCTCGATATAGCGCGCGAAGGTCGGGGCATTGGCGCGAACATACGCCGCAGGACCGTGAGACATACATACCTCCGCAGGGTAGACAATGGCGTGAAGACACGAAAAAGCGGTGGTCAGCGTGTCCTGGCATGGAAATCCCATGCGAGAAAACATCACTGACCACCGCTTGAAAGCAGCGTCGGAGCCGCAACACGTTATTTGTAGCGCCCCACGGTGCAGGGGGGCAAAAAGGTTGTGCCGGAAGGCGGCGTACGGGAAGTATAGGTGATGGGGGTGGGCGCAACAATAGCCCGTTGTGTCTACGCGCGCCGCAATCCATACCCATCCGCACGCATGGGCGATCTGGGACTAAAGAACTACTGATGGAGATGCATACATGCAGGGTGCAACGCGCGCGGTTCGGCAACTCGCGCGATCTCCTGCGCAGCAGCGTGTCCATGCCATGCAGCATGGCATGGACGCAGAACGGCCCGGCAGGTGCGTTCCTACCGGGCCGTTCGTGGCGTCTGGTGCGACGGGTAGCTAGGGTGCGCCGAAGTCCACAATCCAGCACTGGCGGACATCGCCGACAGCATCAGCGCCGACGCCGACGCCATAGTAGCGATAGGCGGGATCGAGGATGATCGCCCGGTGGCGCGGTGAGTGCATCCAGAGGTCAACCGTCGAGTCGGGCGGATAATACTGTATGTCACGCGCCATGATCTCGCCGCCGGCTGTTTTATCAAACCCCATCGCGCGCATGCGATCCCATGGCGCGCCGCTGACCGGGCTGATATGCGAGGTCAGATCGCGATCGACCACCTCAGCAGCAAACATGCGCGCCGCCTGGGTGATGGCGGCATCCTCCGTCAGTGGGACGAGCCCGGCGTTGACGCGCGCGACGTTGATCAGGCGCATGACCTCCAGCTCATAGGCGCGGTCGATCGACGCATAGCGCTCGGGAGCCTGTACGAGTGGGATGGCGACGGCGTAGGCGGCGGCCGCGCTCGGCGCAGCGACGGGTGGCGGTGGCGGCGCGGCCGCGCTCGCCGCGTCAGGGGTCACGGGCGGCACCAGCGCGAGCTGCTCGGTGGCGCGTGCCGGGCGCACTGCGATCGCTGCGGCGAGGATGATGAGGCTGGTGAGCACGATGCAGCGGCG
>JAYUUK010000325.1:0-10799 GCA_043754595.1 Roseiflexaceae bacterium
AGCTCGTAGATAAACGCCGCGTCTTCGGTGGTGAAGTGGCGAAGCAGCAGCCGCGGTGTTGCAAAAACGTGCAAAATAGTCCTCCGGCGAACAGACGGATAACGATCAGTATAGAGCAATCCTGTGAGAGGAGAAACGGGAGAATCTCGGGGACACCCAGAGGGTACCTGGCCCCCAAACCCCATGCGCCACGCTTCTTTTTCTGAGCCGCTCCGCGCTATGGAAGCACGTTTTCTTTCTGCTGCTGGGCAGCGGAGCTGCCCAGCAGCAGTAAAAACAGGAGCGACCGCGCTGCCGCAGGCCAAGAAAATGCACTGCGCAGTGTCAAAATCGGTTCCGTGGAACACGCGTGATGTGCACGGGGGCTGCGCCCCCCAAACCCCCTGCTGCTGCGAAGCGGAGCTGCGGGCGCACCGCGCCGCGAGGGTGTACAATAGTGCGATCCTACGAGGAGGCCCGATGAACTGTATCCGCCCGTGGCTCTGGATCGGCGACTACCACGACAGCAGCAACCGCGCGGCGCTCGCCGCGCACGGCATCGGCACGCTGCTGCACCTGGTCGCCAACGTCAGGCACCCCGCCGTGGTGACGGTCTACCTGCCGGTGAAGGACGCCGCGTTGCTCGCGGCAGATCGGCTCGAAGCCGGGATAGCTGCGGTCCACGAGGCGCACGAGCGCGGCGAGAAGCTGCTCATCGCGTGCGGGGCTGGCATCAGTCGGTCGGCGACGTTTGCCACCGCCGCGCTGTGGGCGATCGAAGGGCTACCGCTGCGCGATGCCTTCGCCGCCGTCAAAGCGGCGCACCCGCAGGCGCTGCCCCACCCGGCGCTCTGGGAGTCGCTGTGCCGCTACACCGGCGAGGATGTGACGCTGGAGTTTCTTTAAACCAGCGGCAAGCGCGTCGCGCTTGCTGCGGCGGCGGCGCGCGCGAGCACCAGACGCACCCCCCCGCGACGAGCACCGCCGTCCCGGCCAGACCCCACCGCAGTGGCCGGTAGCCGACAGTAGTGAAGAGCCAGCCAGCGCCCACCGGGGCCGCGCCCTGCGCCCAGGAGCTGACGAGGGTCACGCGCCAGCCTCGCAGCCGCAGCCGGCGCTGTCTTCGCCGCAGCACTGCTCCTTGGCCTCCGGCGCGCAGCACTGCTCCTTGGCCTCCGGCGCGCAGCACGACGCGGTTGGCGTGGCGGCGATGTGAGTCAGCGCCGCCACGCCGGTCAGCGCTATCGGCCGACTGAAGCCGCCGCCGTCGATCAGCGCTATCGGCCGACCGAAGCCGCCGTCGATCAGCGCTATCGGCTGACCGAAGCTGGCGAGCAGCGGGATGGCACCGCTGGCCGCTGGCGTCGGCGCGCAGCAGCCGCCGTCGGGGCCGCCGGAGCAGACGCCGGTCTCGGGCAGCACCAGCTGCACATCGCGGGCCGCGGCCCAGTCGCCGGCCAGCGCTGCCGCCACCGAGCGCACCTGCTCGTAGCCGGTTAGCAGCAGAAATGTCGGCGCGCGGCCGTAGCTCTTCATCCCGACGATATACAGCCCTGGCTCGGGGTGGGCCAGCTCGTCTGCGCCGTGGGGCGGCACGCTGCCGCAGCTGTGGACGTTCGGGTCGATCAGCGGGGCGAGCGCCACGGGTGCCTCGACGCTTGGGTCGAGGCTGATGCGCAGCTCGCGCAGCGGCGTTAGATCCGGCCGGAAGCCGGCGCAGACCACCAGTTCGTCGAATGGGCCGATCGCGCGGCCATCGTCATCGCTGACCACCAGCCCCGCTTCGGTGCGCGCGATCTGTGCGGCGCGAAAGCCGGTCTCCATCGTGACGTCCCCGTTCTGGACGAGCCGCTGCGCCCGCAGCCCGAGCGCGCCGCGCTCGGCCAGACCATCGTCCGCGCCGCCGCCATAGAGCTGCCGCGTGTCGTCGCGCCGCACCGCCCAGGTGATCTGCGCGCCGGGGAGCTGCGCCAGATCGAGCAGCGCGTTGAAGGCCGAGTGGCCGCTGCCAAGCACCAGCACGCGGCGGCCGAGGTAGCGGCCGCGGTGGATGCCGCGCGCATCCGGGATGCCGTAGAAGATCGCATCGCTGGCGGCGGCCTCGCCGAGCGCCGGCAGCCCGTCGGCCCCGACCGGGTTGGGTGAGCTGTAGCTGCCGGAGGCGTCGATCACCGCCGAGGCCAGCAGCCGCTCCTCGCCGCCGTCGGTGGCGAGCTGGAGCACAAACGGCGACTGGGCGCGGCCGGCGTCTTTCATCTTATCGCGCGCCTGACGGGCGATGGCGGTCATGCGCGTGCCGGTGCGGATATGCGGCGCCAGCGCCGGGTGGGCCGCCAGTGGCGCGAGATAGGCATCGACGAGCTCGGCACCGGTCGGGTATGCCGCGCCATCTGGCTCGCGCCACGCGGTCGGGGCGAGCAGCGCGCGGGCCGCCGCGTCGATGACATAGCGCCACGGCGAGAACAGCCGGACGTGTCCCCAGGCGCTGACGCTGGCGGCGGGCTGCGCGCCAGCTTCGATGATGACGAACGGCAGCTGGCGGCTGGCGAGGTGGGCGGCGGCGGCGAGGCCGACCGGACCGGCCCCGATGATCGCGATCGGGTGGGTGCTGGTCATAGCTATCTTCCTTTGACGTAGAGCAATCCTCCGTGCGTTGGAAAAGCGCGAAGCGCAGCGCGGCCGCTGACGCGGCCGCTGACGCGGCCGTGCATCGACGAGCTTCGATATATTGGAAAAATTAAACCCAGGCACCGAGCAGCCCGCCGGCGCGCGCGCGCAGAGCGGCGAGCGCATCCGGGCGCACGAAGTAGTAGGCCCACTGGCCGTGGCGCTCGCAGTCGATCAGGCCGCCGGCGCGCAGCAGGCGCAGGTGGTGCGAGACTGTGGCTTGCTTGACCGGCAGCGCCGCCTCCAGGTCGCAGACGCATATCTGCCCAGCCTGGCGGGCGAGCATGTCTAGGATCTGCAGCCGGATCGGGTGGGCGATCAGCTGGAGCGCATCGCTGAGCTCCTGGGCGTCGGCGGCGCTGAGCTGCGGGGCATCGCAGCAGCGGCTGCCGAGGACGCGCGGCTCGATCGGAATGGTGAGTGTATCGACAGTCATCAATCTACCTCCTCGCGCGGAGTATAGCAGGTAGATTGATGGTTGTCAATCTACTCGTGCCTGTGCAGATCTGGCGGGCGGTGCGGGGCATCTGCGGGCTACGCCTCGGCGAGCCGATCGATGGCCTCGGGCGCGAGGTCCTTGACTTCGGCCCAGGCGCGTGACTTCCCCGAGTTAAGCAGGCCGTGCGGGTCGAGCCGCTTCTTGAGCGCCAGGTGGCGATAGTTGGCGCGCTTCATCCCGCCGTCCTCGATGATGCAGGTATGCGGGTCGGAGACCGGGCAGCCGTGGGCCTCGTAGATCGCCACGATCGCGTACAGCCGCTCGTCGCTGGTGTAATGAACGATCGGGATGTCGAAGCTGACGAGCGCGCCGTCGAGCCGGGTGAATTCGTGATGCATCAGCACGTCGTCGCCAAGATCTGGCCGCAGCGCATCGATCAGCGCCGGGTCGAGCGGCGCTGGGCAGAGCACCTGCAGGTAGGTAGCGCGCTTATCGGTCTTGAGCACCTGGAGCGTCGTGTGGTTGTAGGAAAACTCAAAAACGTGCGGCATGCCGGCCGCCAGCCGTTGCGCCTCGTCCTGCTGCAGCTCGGTGCGGCCGCCGCCAGCCGCCACCACCGCATCGAAGGCCGCCAAGTCGCCGCGATCCACCAGGCTGATCAGCAGCGCGCGGTCGCCGCTGAGCCGCTCGCGCAGCTTGTGGAAGTACGGCACGATCCGCGCGTCAAGCGTGGTGACCAGCTTGATGAGCATGTCGGCCTCGCCGAGCGCGATGCCGGCGGCGTAGGCGTCGCGATACTGCGGGAACGACGCGATGCAACCGACCCAGTCGCGCGCGGGGACGGCCCTGAGCGTCAGCTCGACGATCGCGCCGTTGATGCCCCAGGCGTGGTGGATCAGGTCGATCGATGGGCCGGTGAAGACGTGCTCCTGCGGCTCGGCCTCGACGGAGAGCGCGGTGACGCTGATGATATTGCCGACGTCGCGCAGCATGCCGTGCTTGAGCGAGCCGATGCCGGCCGAGCCGCCGGCGATGAATCCGCCGATGGTGGCGATCTCCTGGGTCGATGGGAAGATCGGCAGCTCCTGGCCGCTCGGTGCGAGCGCCGCATTGAGCGCCGCGATGGTGCAGCCGGCCTCGACCCGCACCCATCCGTCGCCGATCTCCAGCACCCGGCTGAGCCCGAGCGTCTCGACGATCAGGCCGCCGTCGAGCGGCACCGCCTGCCCGTAGTTGCCGGTGCCGCCGCCGCGCAGCACCGCCGGCACGCCCCAGGCGAACGCCAGGCTGAGGCAGCGGGCCAGCTCGGCCCGGTCGCGCGGCTGCGCCACCAAATCGCCCGAGCAGCCGTCCAGCCTGCGGTCCAGCAGCGGGCTGTACCAGAAGAAGTCGCGCGAGCGCTGCCTGACCGCCGCCGGCCGATCGATGGTGGGGATGGGGGCGAGCGCGCTGGCAAACGCCTGCCAGTCGATGGTGGTCTTGCCGGAGAGAGACATGGGGGTTTCCTTTAGCGTATTTGGGAGTTAAGAAGGGATAGTCTCGGGGGCTGCGCCTCCCAACCCCCACTGTGCGCTCCATCCTGACCGGTGGCCCTGCCCGGCCAGCAGCGCGGCGGTGTGGCGCGCCTCGGTCAGCAGCAGATCGCCCGCCGCCGCCTCGTCGACGAACAGCGGCGGCAGCCCGATCATGCGCCGCGCCGCGGTGGTGACCGCCGGGAGCCACGCGCCGTACGGCGGATCCAGCTGCGCCGCCAGCGCCGCCAGCCCAAGCGCCGCCAGCGGGTCGTGGCTGCCGAGCGGGCAGAATGCGTCCTGGACGTTATCCGAGCCGATCGCCAGCGGCACGCCGGCCGCCGCTAGCTCGCGGATGCGGGTGATGCCGCGCCGCTGCGGCGTGCCATCGCACCGATCCTGGAGGTAGAGGTTGGTGGCCGGCAGCGAGACGACGCCGATGCCGGCCGCGCTGACCCGCTCGATGGTGTCGCGCAGCGCAGCGCCGTCTAGGTTGGCCAGGCTGCACGCGTGGCCGCAGACGATCGGGCGGGTGAAGCGGGTGGTGGTCGCCAGGTCGGCGATCGCCGCCAGCCCGTCCAGCCCATCGCACAGCCCCTCGTCGACGTGAAAGTCCAGCATCAGCCCATACGCCGCCGCCAGGTCGAAGGCCAGCCGCAGCCGCTCGCGCTTGGCCGCCTGGTCGAACAGGAAGACGCCAAACACGCCGCCCGGCGACTCGGCGATCAGGCGCGCCGCCGTCTCGGCAGCTGCTCTGTCAGCCAGGTCGTCCAGCGCGATCAGCGCCGCGCGCTGCAGCACGATGCGCCCCCGCCAGGCCGCAGCGAGCTCGCCGAGCACCTCCCATGCCAGCGGTGCGTGCCCCTCCTCCAGCGCATCGCGGTCCCAGTCCACGTGGGTGCGGACCGCGCCGCAGCCGGCCAGATAGAGCTCCTCAAGGCCGCGTCCGGCGCGGTCGCGTAGGTCATTGGCGGTCCAGCGCGCCTTATCGGACGCCTGCGCCGCGATGGCGGCGTGCAGATCGCCGCCCACCGGCCCGAGCCGCCCGACGGTATGGCATTTGTCCAGGTGGCAGTGCGCCTCGGCCAGGCGCGGGATCACCAGCCGCCCGCCGCAGTCGCGGGCGATGACCACAGATGGCTCGCCGGGGCGGAGCATGCGCGGCGCGGCGCCTTCGGCCAGCAGCAGATCCCCGGTCAGGCAGTCGTCCGATGCTCGCCCGCCGAAGCTGGCGGCATCGGCGACGAGCGAGCGCGGCACGGCGATGTTGCGGAGCAGCTGATCCACGCGTTCCTCGCGATACTGAGAAATACCTCGGAGCTACGCCCCCGTGCCCCCCTACGCATCAAGCTTCTTCCACGGAACCGATTTTAACGCTGCGCGGCGTCGTTTTTTCGGCCTGCGGCAGCGCGGTAGCTGCTGTTTTCCTGCTGCTGCGCAGCTCCGCTGCGCAGCAGCAGCAAGAACATCGCTTCATTGGCGCGCAGCGCCTCAGAAAAAGCGGCGTGATGGGTATGAGGGCTGCGCCCCCGTGCCCCCGCTGTCAGCTACGCGCTTGGGTCGAATGTGGCGAACTCGCGCAGGAAATCGGCGAGCCCGGCGGCACCGGCTTCGAGCAGGCGCTGGCCCTTGGCGGCGGTGGCGGCGGATGCGTCGCCGCAGGCTCCGTCTGGGTTGAGATCCTCCATCAGCCAGCCGGGGCGCGCCGGGCGGCTGCCGAGCCCGATCGTACCGAGCTGCTCGGCCCAGCGCTCGGTGGCCGACGGGAAGTCGCGGGCGTGCTCGAAGCGCACCAGCGCTGGATAGGCCGCCAGCATGGCGCTCGTCTCCAGATCGCCGGCGTGGATGCCGTGGGCCAGCTCGCGGGCATCGAGCTCGCGCTCGGCGGCGCACAGCTGATACCACGAGCAGCTGGCAGTGATCAGGCGTTGCTGGGCGCGCAGCTCGCGGGCGGCGATCTCCATGACCGCCACGTTGCCGCCGTGGCCGTTGAACAGCGCCAGCCGCCGCACGCCGGCGCTGGCCACGCAGCCGCCGATCTCGCCGATCACCCGCAGCAGCGTCTCGGCGCTGAGCGTCAGCGTGCCGGGGAAGGCGGCGTGCTCGTTGCTCTTGCAGACCGCCAGCGTCGGCAGCACTAAGACGGAGAACGACCCATCGAGCAGCGGCAGCGCGCGGCGCACCACCTCGTCCACCAGATCGCGGTCGGTGGAGAGCGGCAGGTGCGGGCCGTGCTGCTCGCTCGCGCCGAGCGGCAGCACGGCGATGGTGCGCGCGCCGTCGAGCGCGCGAAACTCGGCGGATGGCCGATCGACCCAGTACCCGATCGTCATGCTGGCAGCTCCTCGCGGGGGCGAGCGGGCGCCGCAGCCGCGATAACTTCAACTTCGACCAGAAACTCCGGGCGCGAAAACCCGACGACGATCATCAGCGTCGAGGCCGGCGGGGCGAGCGCGCCCACGAAGGCGTCGCGGGCGCGCATGTAGGCCGGCATGTGCTCGCGGGCGGTGACGTAGGCGTTGATACGGACGATATCGGCCGGCGTCATGCCAGCGTCCGCCAGGATGGCGCCGATGTTGGCGAAGCAGCGCGCCGCCTGCGCATCGGCGTCCGGTGGGACGGAGCCATCGGCTGTGGCGCCGAGCTGGCCCGAGCAGAACAGCAGCCGCGCGCCGCTCTCGACGAGCACGGCGTGGGCGTAGCGGGCCAGCGGGCGACCGATGGCCGGCACGTCGAGGTGGGCGATCGGAGACATAGCCGTGCTCCGTGAAACGAGCGCGCTCAGCGCTCGTGGCGATAGGTCCAGCGCGACCGGAGGAACAGGTGGTCCTTGACGCGCCTCAGGCTGATCAGCTCGGCGCGCGGCGATGTGCCGGGGGCGAACGCCACGCCCTCCACCAGGCTCGGCCTGAGTTTCCCAGGTTCGGAACCGATCATCACCGGGCTGAGGGTCAGAAACTCCTCGTCCACCAGACCGGCCTTGAGCATCGAAGCGTAGACCCGCGGTCCGCCCTCGCACAGCAGCGAACGCACGCTGTGGGCGGTGTGCAGCAGGCGCATCAGCCGCGGCAGATCGACGCTGGTCTCGCCGAGATCGAGGATCTGGACGCTGGCGGCGCGGCGGCGCAGCAGCGCTGCGGCCCGAGGCGCGCCGTGGGAGGTGGTCGCGATGACGATCTGGAACCGCGGGTCGTGGAAGACTGCGGCGTCCGGCGCGATCTCGCCGTCCAGCGAGAGGAAGACGTGCAGTGGCAGCGGGCGCAGGCCGAGCGCACGGCGCATCGCGGCGAAGTCCTCGGCGGCGGCGGGGAAGATATGCTCGCTCGTCCAGAGGTGGTGCGGCTCGGCCCGCAGCGTGCCATCGCCCATCATCACGGCATCGGCACCGGCGCGCAGCAGCCCCATCAGCCAGATGTCTGCGGCGCAGAAATCTGCCACATCGCTGCCGCCGACGTGGCCGGGCTCGGCGAACGAGACCCGGCCGTCGCGCGACGTCACAAAGTTGATGAAGGTGTATGGCCGGGCCTGGTGGGCGAGCGGGTGCCAGTCGCCGCCGTAGCGCTGGCGGATCGGCTCCGGCAGGTACGGCGGCCGGTGGGCGTGCTCGTCGAAGAGCAGGTCGAAGTGGAAATCGTCGCTGTGCATCGATCCGCACCGCCTTCCGCTACCATTGATTGTCGTACGTTTCGCTGCGGATTATAGCAGATGTGGGCGGCGGCCGCGCGGGCGTGCGGGCGATGAAGGTAGGGGCGATGAGGGTAGGGGCGAAGCGCGCCGGATCGATCCCGCCAGGAATACCATGCGCGCGTGCTTCGCCCGTACGGAGCGATGGCGGGCGTGAAGCGCAGCGCGGGGGTTTGGGGGCGCAGCCCCCGATCTCCCTTTCTTCTCGGAAAGAAAAACATATTGTGATACAAATCACACAAACAATATCATTTGCTACATAAAAAATTATAACGTTATTTTGATGAATAGACGCATTGACGCGCAGAACCGTCGTGCTATACTCTAAATGTATTTCATTCCTCATTTGAAATAAAAACGCACGTTCATTCAAGCGGCACGGCTCATTCTGCAAGGAGATCGCATGACAGCTCATCGCGCCCACCGTCTGATCGCCGGCTTGTTGCTGCTCCTCACCGTCATCGCGCAGGCCGCGCCACGCAGCGCGCTCGCCGAGGCGACGATCGCCGACACCCCGAGCGCGGCGGTGAGCGGCGGGGTCACAAGCTACACCATCGCCAGCCCGCGGCTGCTGTGGCACACTGGGATCGACTCGTGCCCGCCGGCGAGCCTGCCGGACGACGCGCAGATCGCGGCGCAGCAGACCGAGACGATCAAGCGCGTCGCGACCTACGGCAGCCAGCAGCGCACGCTCTACGCTAGGCCAGAAAACTGCGGCCAGGGCAAAGTCGCCGACAATATGGTCGCCGATGCCGCGTTCGTCTACTGGGCCACCAACGGTGCCGGCCTGGTCAAGCTCGCGCTCGACGCCAACTCTGGCGACCTGCCGCAGACCGTCGACGCCGGCATCACCGGCAGCAGCATCGACCTGGCGATCGACTCGACGGCGATCTACTCGCTGCGGGTGGCCAGCAGGCTTGGCGTGGTGACCAAGACCGACAAGGCCAGCGGCGCATCGACTGTGCTGCACTACACCGGCACGAGTATCAGCAACATTCAGGTTAGCCACGCGTTCTCAGTGCTCAGCGGCGCGCGCGACTTCGTCTACTGGCAGGAGCTTGAGGGCGGGACGACCAAGCTCAAGCGCTACGATCTCAACGCCGGCGGCACCCCGGTGGATCTGGCGAGCGGCGTGGTGGCCTACCACGCCGACGGCGGTCGTTTTTCGTGTACCCTCACCTTCTGCACCACCAGCGACAGCGTCTTCATCAGCCTGAAAGGCGGCGCCGAGGTGCGGGTCTACAATAACGGCAGCAATGCGCTCGGCAACCCGATCTACACCACTGCCGAGCGGGTCTACGCGCTGGTGGCAGACGCCAGCAACCTGTTCTTTCTGCAGGAGTACGCCGGGCCGTGCGGCGGGCTGTGCTTCCCGCCGCTGACGGACAAAGTCTATCGCCGTGGACGCGGCGCGAGCGGCACCACCGATCTGCTCTACACTGGCGGCACGTCGGCCTTCCCCGAGCTGCGCAGCCTCAAGACTGCCGATGGCTACCTGTTCTGGCAGGCGAACGATAGCGTCCAGCGGCTGCCAAATAACGTGACGGCGCTGCCGCAGACGAATATGCGGATCACCGGCATGGAGGTGACGCAGAGCGTCCAGAATCTCAGCAATAGCGTAGTGCTAATTCGCGGCAAGCGCACGTTCGTCAGGGTGTACGTCAAGTCCGATGGGCCGGCGGTGGCTGGTGTGACGGCGCACCTGAGCGCGCCATCGCTCGAGCAGGGGCCGCTGCTTCCCGTCAACAGCAGCGGCACGACGATGACCGTGTTGCCTTCCCCGAGCCGCGCTAACATCAACCAGAGTTTTCTGTTCGAGCTGCCGTGGAGCTGGACGCAGCAGACTAATCTGACGCTGCGCGCTAACCTTAACCCATACGGCGCGCCGCCGCAGGCCAGCTTTGCCAACAACCAGCTCATCCTGCCGCTCACATTCAGCCCGCCGCCCAGCCTGAGCGTCGAGTTCTTTCGGCTGAACTACACCGCAGGCGGCACCACCTACCGACCGCGGATCACCGACGATGTGCTCAAGACGTACTCCTGGATGCTGCGCGCCTACCCGCTCGGCGGGACGATCGGCGCGACGTTCAGGCCGCGGCTGTGGGACGTAGACGGCGGCGCGCGGCTGGCCAACTGGGTCAACCAGAGCGATCCGAAGTGCGCCACGGCCTACCCCAAAGCCAACGAGCGCAACCTGTGCGCCAGCTACTACACCAACGGCTGGCTCTCATACTACCGGGTCGCCAGCATGTTCGGGCTGCTGAACGTCGGGCTGAATACTAACGCCTTCTACTACGGCATGATCTCGGATAAGGGCGGCAACTTCCCGCGCGGCCAGGCGGTCTACGCCAAGACCTCGGTCGGGCCGGCCGGCACGCCAGGCAGCCCCTACAGCCTCGGCAACGGCTGGGACACCGACGGCAGCTACGCCGACTGGTACGCCGCCCACGAGATCGGGCACTCGCTCGGGCGGGCGCACCCCAACGCCGGCTCGGACAACCCGGCGACCAGCCCTGCGG
>JAYUUK010000326.1:0-3559 GCA_043754595.1 Roseiflexaceae bacterium
GGTGCGCAGACCGACATCCCGAGCAGCCGCGCGGCGTTGCCGCCCATGATTGCTCGTTTCCAGCCGGCAGGAGCTTGCAAGACGCGGATTTTGTGCAGCTCGACGCCGGGGTGGAGCTGGGGACCGTCAGAGCCGAATAGCAGCTTGTGCGGCCCGGCCTCGCGCAGCGCCAGCGGCAGCGCATCCCAGTAGCGGACGCCGCTGGTATCGCCAAAAACATTTGGATAGCGCCGCATACGGTCGATCAGCGCCAGATGCACCGCCCAATCGTCTTTGAAGCCACCGAGGTGCGGCACGATGAAGCTGACGCCTGGGTACTGCCAGGCCAGCATCTCCAGCACATTGATCCGCCCGACGATATCGACCAGCAGCGGGATGCCGTGGCGCTCTGCTACCTCGCAGACCTCGCGGGTTGGGAAGGCGTCGAAGCCGTGTACCTTGATGCCGCGAAAGCCGTAGCGCTCCACCGCAGTGCCGACGAGGCGATCGACTCGCCCGGCGTCGCTGCGGGGATGGACGGCGGCGAACCCGATCAGCTGGCGCTCGTGGCGGCGCACGATCCGCGCCAGCCTGGCGTTGGCGGCGGCGTAGTCACGGTTGAACACCGGAAATACACAGGTCAGGTCGATGCCGGCGGCGGCGGCGCGCGCCAGGTGCGGCTCGATCCTGGCCTCGGTATCCCACGGCCCGCGCAGGCCATCGCCGGTGCCGGCGTGGCAGTGGATGTCGATGATCATGGCGGGTGCCTCTGTAGCACGTAGGAAGGAGCACGTAGGAAGGAGCAAAGAGCACAATGGATCTACTGGCTGCTGGTTTCTCCACTGAATGCCAAATACCACACCACTGTCTGAATCATCCGCTCCCAGGTGGGCAGGTGCAGGCTCTCATCGGCGGCGTGCGCTGCGTCCGCTGGCTGGCCGAAGCCGAGCAGCGCCAGCGGGACGCCGAGCTCGTTCCAGAGCAGCGCGGCAGGGCCGATAGTGCCGCCGCTGCGCACCAGCGCGGGCGGCGCGCCCCACACCCGCCGCGCGGCACAGTCGGCGGCGCGCATTGGGATACTGCGCGGCGGTAGCAGCAGCGGCGGCACCGCGCCATCATATGCCAGACGGAGGCGCAGCCCAGGCGGGGTATACTGGCGAAAATGGCTGCGGAGCGCGCGAGCTATTTCATCTGGCCGCTGCGGCGGGACGAGCCGCGCCGTCAGACGGGCCTCGGCGCGCGTTGGGATACTGGAACGCGCCCCGCGCCCGACGCTGCCGCCGGACATCCCGGTGATGATCAGCGCCGGGGCTGCGCCGATCGCGGCCGCCCGCTCCGCATCGCCGCCCCAGATGCCTCGCCCGGCCGGTGTGAACAGCCCGGCGAGCGCGCCGCTGAGCGCTTCGAGCGGATTTGGCACCCCGCCACCGTAGCGCCCGGCGTGCAGATCGCCGCCCGGCCTGGCTATCTCCACCTCGCAGACCAGGCTTCCGCGCAGCCCGTAGGTCAGGCTCGGGCGGCCCGATACGCCCTGCGTGTCACAGATCAGCGCGCCGTCGGCCGCCAGCCAGGCGCCGCGCTCGGCGAAGAGCGCTTCGAGGTCCGGGCCGCCGCGCTCCTCGTTGCCATCGATCCACAGCCGCAGGTTGACCGGCAGACCGCCAGCGCGCTGCCAGCACTCGATCGCCGCCAGCAGCGCGATGAGCGGCCCTTTGTCATCGGCCGCGCCGCGGGCGTAGAGCCGCTCGCCACGGATGATTGGCGCGAACGGCGGCGAGCGCCAGCCAACCCCCGGTGGCTGGACATCGTAGTGGGCGTAGAGCAGCACCGTCGGGCGGCCGGGCAGCTGCTCCCACTCGGCGAACAGGTGCGGCGCTGCCCCGTAGCTCGCCGCCTCGACCCGCCGCGCGCCACATGCCAGCACCGCGCGCGCGAGCAGCTGCGTCGCAGCATCGAAGGCGGCGACCGGCGCGCCGTGGTATGTCGGCAGACGCAGCAGCGCGATGAGCCACCGCCGCCAGCGGCGTAGCACATGGGGATCGGCGGCGGCGCGCGCCGCGTGCAGCTGAGCGTCCACGCGTTCTATCTCCTCCAGGCACCAGGTTAGAGGACGCCAGCTCTGAACGCCTCCGCCACAGCGCGCTGCATGCGCGAACGAATCTGGGTGCCGTAGCGCGTATCGAAGCTTGCGGCGTGCTCGGCGAGGCGTCGAAGCATCGCAACTTTCTCGGCCCGGCTCAGCGCGCGGTACTGCCCCGAGCGGGTACGCGGCAGCTGGACGATCGTATCGACCTCTGCGTGATACAGATAGTGTAGATCGGGCGGCAAATAGGCGAATGTCTGCCGTTGCAGACCGCCTAGATATTTGGGAAACGAGTGATGCCCTTGCGGTCGCCCGGTCAGCGGGTCGCTGTGTCGCGCCTTCTCGGATCGCTCGGTACGGATCGATGTGCGCGGCGGCTGTGGCTCGCGGCCGAGTCTCTGCGCCTGGCGAAACGTCGTGCGAACCTGGCGCGCAAGCGATGGTGCCCCGCGCTGCACCCATCGCCGCCGACCAACTTCGTCTTCGCCCTGCGCCGCACGCTGGCATGCTGCACAGGAGCACGGCGAGCGGTTCGCCAGCGGCAGCATCGCTTCGAACAGATAAGATGCCATAGGTGACTCCTTCAGGAGGAATAGGGATGATTGGGGGCTGCGCCCCCGGACCCCCGCTGTGCGCGGCGCGCGAGCTTCGGTGGGGGAACAGGGAAAGCGGAGTATGCGTCCCAGGACTCCCGCTGGTCGCGGGCGCGAGCTTCGGTGGGGGAACAGGGAAAGCGGGGGCTGCGTCCCAGGACTCCCATGTGCATCAAGCTTGTTTTTCTGAGGCGCTGCGCGCCATGGAATCGCTCTTTCACGCTGCTGCACAGCTCCGCTGCGCAGCAGCAAAATAGCAGTTAACGCGCTGCCGCAGGCCCATAAAGTCGCCACGGCGCTACGTGCGTCGCTCGGAGTGCTATTCGGAGCCGGGGGCCGGGGCGGTGGTGCGCGCGGTGGTGTACTCCCAGTGGTTCTCGCCGCGCAGCGCGCCGTAGCTCAGGCCCAGCACCGTGCCGAAGACGATGTTCTGGATGATGAACAGCGGCGAGTAGATCGCCAGCAGCGTCGGGTCGAGGATCGGCAGGGCGAGGTAGTAGGCCAGCAGCCAGATCGCCAGCGCGTAGACCATGCCGCCGATCATTGGGGCGCCGTAGCTGGTGGTGAGCTTGAGGACTTTGCACGAGAGCACCGCGTACACCGCGCCGAAGATCGCCGACAGCAGCAGGTGAATAATGCTGCCAACGATCACTGGGCCAGCGGCCATGCCCGGCTGATCCAGCACGCTGTGGCCGAAAACCAGCGAGCTAATCTGCTTGGCGGTGTACCACACATCGTGCCCGAGCGAGACCGCGAACAGCGCGCCGACGCCAGCCATCGCCAGCCCGCCGATGACGCCGGCCAACGCGCCCCCTATCGCAAGCACCAGCGTCGTCTGCTGGCTCGCAAGACGTGCTACCCGCACCGCCGAGGACGTATCAGCACTGAGACGTACGCGCATGGA
>JAYUUK010000327.1:0-10778 GCA_043754595.1 Roseiflexaceae bacterium
GGTCAAGCTGCCGGTCGCCCGCGCCACGCTCGCCCAGGGCCACAAGATCACCGCTGACGATTTGGAGGTCAAGGAGTTCCCCGAGAATCTGGTGGCCACTGGCGCAGTCACCCAGACCGAGTTGCTCGTCGATCGGATGCTGGTGCGCGCTGTGGCGCAGGGCGAGACCTTCCAGCGCAACATGCTCCTCGGCGATGCTAGCGCCTCGCTCAGCCAGCAGATCAAGCCGGGTCAAGTGGCATTCGCCTTCCCGATTGTCGATCTGCTCAATCAGAGTAGCCTCGTCAACGATGGCGACCACGTCGATCTGCTGCTGACGATGCAGCCTGTCAGCGAAGATGGCACACCAATAGGTCGCAAATTCACCGCGCTGACGCTCCAGAATATTGAGGTCATGAAGGTCATTCGCCCAGTGGATGACAATGGCAAACCCGGCGAGCCCTCCGCTCTGGTGTGCAGCGTCAAGCCGGACGAAGCCGTGATGCTCAAGCATATCAAGGATAGCGGCGGCGTCATCGATTTTGCGCTCCGCTCGCCGGTCGACACCGAGCCGTTCGTCGCCCCGGCGGTCGATGGCGCGCAGCTTCTCGCCCGCTTCGTTCGGGGCCAGTAGCCCAGAAAGGTCACGATCGTGACGCTCACCTCGTCGTATCGAATCGTCGTCATCACCGTCCCCGAGCGCCTAAATCAGCCCTGGATCGAGGCGCTCGCCGGCGAGGCAGATGTTGAGCGTGTGGATCGCGCCGCTGCACTCCAGCCGGGGATCGAGCTGGTGCAGCAGACCCGCCCAGATATCGTGATCATCGACCGCGATATCGAGCAGACTGAGCAGGGTATTCGCCAGATCTTCACCAAGCTGCCGTCGACGATCTGCATCGCCGTCTTGAATCAAAGCGATACCGCGACGATCCGGCGGCTCGTTGCCGCCGGCGCGCGCGATGTCCTGGTCGCGCCATTTGACGACGCCGATCTGATCGCGAGCATCCGCGCGGTGATGGAGACCGAGGCCGATCGGCGGGCCTACGCGCTCGTCCCGGTCGGCGGCGCGCACCATCACGGCCAGCTGATCGTCGTCGCGTCGCCAAAAGGTGGCTCGGGCAAAACTGTCATCGCCACCAACATCGCCGTCGCGCTACGCCAGATCAGCGCGTCGCGGGTCATCCTGGTGGATTGCTGCCTCCAGTTTGGCGATGTCGGCGTCCAGCTCAACCTCTGGTCGCGCCATACGATGTATGACCTGATACAGCGCATCGACGACCTTGACGACTCGATGCTCGCGCCGGTCATCCAGCAACACAGCTCGGGGCTGCACGTTATGCTTGGGCCAAGCCGGCCGGAGGAGGCCGGCGAGGTGACTGGCGACCATATGACACTGCTGATGGACTGCCTGCTCGAACGCTATGACTATGTCGTCGTCGATACCTGGTCGTTCTTCGACGAGACGGTGGAGACGCTGATGCGCCGCGCGGATAAGCTGCTCGCCATCGCCACCCCCGAGGTTCCGTCGCTCAAAAACGTTAAGCGCTACCTGGAGTTCGCCCAGGCCCAGACCTCCGTCCACGGCCAGGTGACGCTGGTACTCAACCGTTTCCCAAGCGTCGATGGCATCGCGCTCGACGATGTGCGCCAGCATCTTCGCTTTCAAGTCGGCGCGACGATCCCCAGCGATGGGCGGCTGATGACCCAGAGCGTCAACAGCGGCGTCCCGGTCGTCATCTCGAACCCACAGAGCTGGATCGGTCAGAGCTTCATTCGCCTGGCGGCCTATTTGGCTGGCGAGCGCGTCAGCACCGTCTCGCTCTCGCCCGAGCAGATGAAGGGCAAAATCAAAATGGCGGGCGGCGGGGACAAGAGTGGCCTCTTCCGCTTCATCCGCCGCGAAGTAAACTGAGGTATGACTATGCTGACAGCCCTGGTGCTTCCGATCGTCGCTTCGCTGCTCGCGATGCTCACCATCGGTGTCTTCTTCGTCGCGATCCGTGGCTTCTCGGCCCGCGATGCCAACGTCGATCAGCGGATCGAGACCTATCTCGGCGGGGGCGGCGGGACGCAAGCGGCGCAGAATGGCCCGTCGTTCAACTATCGGCTCTCGAACCAGCTCAACGAGGCGATCGCCAAGCAGAGCTTCGCCAGCAATATCGAGCGCGACTTGGCGCTCGCCAACGTGCCGCTCAAAGTATCCGAGTACCTGCTCGTCAGGATCGCGATCCCGCTCATTCTCGCGGCGGTCGGCCTGTTCATCTGGCGCACCGTGCTGGTCATCCCGATCGCGCTGATCGCCGGTGTCGTTGTGCCGAGCTTCTACATGGGGATGCGGCGGCGGGCGCGAAACCGGCTGTTTGGCGAGCAGCTCGCCGAGACGCTCGACCTGCTGACCGCCTCGATGCGCGGCGGTCTGAGCCTGGTGCAGTCGCTCTCGTACGTGGCGAATGATGCCCAGGAGCCGACGAAAACTGAGCTCAGACGCGTGTTTGAAGAGATCCAGCTCGGCCGCAGCATCACCGTGGCGCTCGATAGTCTGGTCAATCGCATGCAGAGCGGCGACCTCGACCTGGTCGTCACCGCGATTAAAATCCACAGCCGCGTCGGCGGCAATCTGACCAGCATCCTCGAAACTATCAGTACGACCATCCGCGAGCGTGCCAAGCTGCGGCGCGAGGTGCTGGTGCTGACCTCGATGCAGCGGATATCGAGCTATGTGATCGGCGCGCTGCCGTTCGCGCTCGGCGGGATCATCTTCGCTATCAACCCAGCGTATATGCTCAGGCTGTTTCAGCCGGGCTGGACGCTCTGCATCCCAATTGGAGCGATTATTAGCGCCGTCGTTGGCTTTCTGGTCATCCAGAAAATCGCCGATATTAAGGTCTAAGAGGTCGGTTATGAATAGTATGACTCTGCTCGCCGCCAGCTTCTCGGTGCTCACGGTGATGGTGATCTTTGGTGTCATCATCTTCAGCCGCCAGGATCAAACCGTCAACAATCGGCTCGATACCTATCTCGGAACCGATAGCGCGGACCGCGGCAAGGTGATCCTGCCGAGCTCGCCCGATGCTATACCGCTCGCCGACCGGGTGTTCTGGCCGGTCATCCGCCAGATCGCGAACTTCGTCGGCAAGCTGCTGCCGCAAAATCAGGTGGCTACCCTGCGGAATAAACTCACGATGGCTGGCAACCCAAGTGGCCTCGGCGTCACCGAGTTTATGGGCATCAAAGGGTTCTCGACGCTCGTGATGCTCGGGCTCGCGCTCGGCTTTGGTTCCATCGGTGGGATGCGCGCCACGCCGACAAACCTTGGTATGCTGCTCGGCCTGGCGCTGTGCGCCTTTCAGCTCCCCGAGTTCTGGCTCGCGCAGCGCATTACCCGGCGTCAGAAGCAGCTGATCAACGAGCTGCCGGACGCGCTCGATCTGCTCACGATCGCTAGTGCCGCTGGCCTGAGCTTTGAGAATGCGATGCAGGAGATCGAGGCCAAATCGAAAAACTCGGAGATCGCCCGCGAGTTTGGCCGCGTGCTGCGCGATATCGGCATGGGGCAGAACCGGCGCCAGGCGCTCACCGGCCTCGCCGAGCGGACGGGCGTGCCCGACATCGCCAGCTTCGTCTCGGCCATCAAGCAGGCCGAGAGCCTCGGTGTCAGCATTGGCCGGGTGCTCACCGTGCAGTCCGAAGAGCTGCGCACCAAGCGTCGGCAGCGCGCTCAGGAGACGGCGAACCAGGCGCCGGTGAAAATGATGTTCCCGCTCGTCTTCCTGATCTTCCCAGCGATCTTTGCTGTGCTGCTCGGCCCCGCGGTCCCGCAGATCCTCCAGGCGTTCGATGGCCTCTAGTGCAGGGCAATTGCGTCACGCTTATCCGTAACAACCGATTTTACTGCGCTGGCGCACGCAGTTTTGGCCTGCGGCAGCGCGGTAGCTCTGTTTTTGCTGCTGCGCAGCAGGAAAGAAATGCCTCCTGATTACTGCGCTGGCGCACGCAGTTTTGGCCTGCGGCAGCGCGGTAGCTCTGTTTTTGCTGCTGCGCAGCAGCAGGAAAGAAAAATGGTTCCTTGGCGCGCAGCGCCCGCGCGGAGCGCTTCAGAATACTACGCGTGATGCGCATGGGTTGCGCCCCACATCCCGTGTAGTATCGACAACGTGTAAAATTTGTCACGCGATTTTGCCCCGTATGTGAAGAGATCGCTATTTCTACCCCGTGACTTCTGCCTGTGACCGGCGTTATTTATGGTAATGGACGATCCATTGAACAGCAGTTATTGATCGTGGTGTGGCCAGGACGCCCGCCAACACAGCAGAGGGTAGTATGGCACGCTCACGACAACGTCTCTCACGCCGGCGCGCGCAAAGTCTGGTCGAGTTCGCATTGATCCTCCCGCTGTTTCTGCTGCTCACGCTCGGCATTATCCAAGTCGGGTATCTGGGGTTCGTCTACGTCTCCATCCAGAACGCGGCGCGCGAAGGCGCGCGCGTGGCGTCCGTCCGCCCGTGCCGCACCCAAGACGACATCACGAAGGTGAACGCTGACGTCAGGGCGATCATGCCGGCGCTGGTCACGGTCGGGGTCGTCACTCCGACGGTCAGCTACGCGGTGGATGCCAACAGCCAGATCAAATGGCGCTATGGCGACTCGGTCAAGGTGGCGATGGACTATGCCGTCGACCCGATCGACCCGGTTTCGGCCCGTTTCTTCGGCACCATCCAGATGCACGCCGAGTCCACCCGCACCATCACCACCGACTGCGACGTGGTGCTGCTCGCGCAGGCGACGCCCACACTGCCGCCGACGCTGACGCCATCGCTGACGCCGATACCATCAAATACGCCGACGCCATCGCTGACGCCGATACCGTCAGACACGCCGACAGCGACCCATACGCCGACAGTGACCCATACGCCGACAGCGACCCATACGCCGACCGAAACTTACACGCCATCGACGACGCCGACGGCGACCGATACGGCGACGATCACACCGACGCCGACGGCAACTCAGACGGCGACGATCACCCAGACGCCGACGGCAACCCAGACGCCGACGCGCACCAACACGCCGACGATCACACTGACGCCATCGAGCACGCTCACGCCGTCGCTCACGCCGACGATCACCCAGACGCCGACGATCACACCGACGCCGCTGCCGAGCGCGACGGCGACCAAGACGCCGACGAAGACGCCGAAGCCGTCGAACACGCCAAAGCCGTCGAACACGCCGACGCTGTCACCGACTATCACCCAGACGCCGACGATTACCCAGACGCCGACGCGCACCAACACGCCGACGATCACGCTGACGCCATCGAACACGCTCACGCCGTCGCAGACCAGCACGCCGACCCGCACATCGACGCCGACCTACACGTCATCGCCGACCAACACGCCGTCGCCGACCCGCACATCGACGCCGACCTATACGCCGCTCCCGACCAACACGCCGACGTACACGCCGCTGCCGAGCGTGACGGCGACTTTCACGCCGACGCCGACGCCGCTGCCGCCGATTAAGTACAACATCTCGGTCAAAAAGACGACGGCGGGCGCGGATGATAGCGCCGTGTCCGACCTGCTGATCTCGGGCAGGGTGACAACGCTCGCCGGTGTTGGGGTCTCGGGGGTCACGATCTCGGTGCGTATCAGCGGGCCAGGGATGACGGCCCAGACCTACACCGTGACCAGCGGCGCGACGGGGTACTTCTCATCGTGCAACAACAACGCGGTGCGGACTAACATCAACATCGCGGCGCTCGCGTCGGTGACGAGCGCGCTCTACCCAGATCCCAGCCTCGACAATCGCGATGTGCCTGTGGATACTTCGCTGAGCTCGTGTTAGGAGGGGTTTTGTGAAACGATCTCAGATGAGCGGGCAACGCGCCCGCTCCAACGGTCAGTCGCTCGTGGAGTTCGCGCTATTGGCATCGCTGCTGATCGCGCTGCTGATGGGAATGGTTAACTTTGTGCTGGCGTTCAACGCGCACATCGTGCTCCGCAATGCAGTCTCCGAGGGCTCGTACTACATCTCGCAGAACCCAGGCGATACCGTCAATGCTGAGGTGCTGATGCGCGATGAGATGGCGCTGCTCGGCGACGTGAGCAGCACCAACCCGCAGATCACATTTACCAGCGGGCCGTGCAGCGCCAACGGTGCCAACTCGATGCGCGAGACGATGATCCGGGTCGAGTATACCTACAGCTTTCTATTCGCATCGGCCGTGCCACAAGCTACCATTAATCTCGTCAACCAGGCCAAGGTGCCGCAGTTTGGCGGATGTCAGTAGGATTTATGAAACACCCACGATTTTACTCAACGCGGCGCAACTCCGGCCAGGCGCTGCCGCTGTTCGCGCTCATGTTTCTGCTCCTGATCGCGTTTGCCGCGCTGGCGATCGATGGTGCGCTGGCATTTGCCTATAAGCGAAGCCTCAGCATCGCGGTGGATAATGCGGCGCTGATGGGGGCGCGGCAGGTCGCTATGCAGCGGAACACCAACGGTCCGGTCGGGGCGGTGCGAACGGTCGTCGTCGATTATCTCAACGACAACCTCGACCCTGACCCGGTGAGCGTCCAGGTGTACGTCACAAAAGGCGATGGCACCCGCGTCGGCACTGGCGAGTTGAGCGCAGCCGACGCGACGATTCCGGCCTACGGCGAGCGCCGCGGCGTCGAGGTGGTGGCGCAGATCCGCTTCGATACCTTTCTGATGCATATGTTTGGCCAGCCGACGCTGACGGTCACGTCGCAGGCGGCGGCGCGCTACGGCCTGCCGGGCACGGTCGCCGGCTCGGATGTGGTGCCGCTCGGCGTCGACCAGGACGCGGCGAACAAGATCCGCACCCACAGCGGCCCGATCAAGCTCGACCTCAAGGGCCATATTCTGGATAACAACACCCAGCTTGAGATCGACACGCCCTATTATCCGGGAGACCCAAATCCGCCGGCCGGGTACGTTCAGCCTGGCAATTTTATCCCGCAGGACAGTCTGCGCTCGCTCAACTTGCAGATGGGGTCGCAGGCTACCGCGCCGGTGCTGGACGCAGGCTCGGTGAACGGCAACTGCGCATCGTTCAGGGCGGCGGAGGAGAGCCTGAAATATTGGTGGTGCAAGGGTGCAACCGGGCGGGTGCTGCTGAAATCGGCAGCCAACGATGCGCCCTCGGCAGTCGTGCTGCGCGACACCGTCGGGGTGGCCAACTCGGATATGCTCGCAAGCCCAAGTGTGCTCGGCAACATTGTGCGCGCCCCACGGCTCTGGCGAGTGGTAGTACTGCCGGTCTTCACCGCAATGCTGCGCAGCGGCGAGGGCGGCTTCTACGACAACATCCCCTCTGGCGAGACCTGGACTGGTCTGGAGTCATTCATCGCGGTGAAGATAACTGGCGTCGATAGCAACGACGGGATCATCGAGGTGGAGTACTATAAGGGCTATATCACCGCTGGCGGGCTGAGCGGCAGCAACAACAACTCGACGTCTGGCGAAAATATGTGTATGGTCTGCGTGGTGAACCTGGTTCGCCCGCCGGTCACGCCGTAGATCTGCCCGAGATGAGAAACGCCCGCGCCATCTGGCGCGGGCGTTTCTCGTTTGTGGGCCTCAGCTACTCGCGGCCGACGTTCCAGCGCAAAAACGCCGCGACAAACGGATCGATATCGCCATCGAGCACGCCGTAGACGTTAGATGTCTCCTGCTCGGTGCGGTGGTCTTTGACCAGCGTGTAGGGGTGGAGATAATAGGTCCGCATCTGGCTGCCGAAATCGGCCTGGCGATGCTCGCCCTTGAGGCGGGCGCGCTCCTCGCGCTGCCGCACCAGCTCGCGCTCCAGCAGCCGCCCGCGCAGCACCCGCATCGCCGTCTCCTTATTCTGGAGCTGCGAGCGTTCGTTCTGGCAGGTCACGACGATCTGCTCGGACGTGCCGGCGTGGTAGGTGATCCGCACCGCGGAGTCGGTGGTATTGACCCCCTGCCCGCCGTGGCCGCCGGCGCGGTAGACATCGATGCGCAGATCGTCGGGTCGGATGACGATCTCGGTCGAGTCATCGACCTCCGGCAGGACCTCGACCAGCGCGAACGATGTCTGGCGGGTGTTGCCAGAGTTGAACGGCGAGAGGCGAATCAGCCGATGGACGCCGGCCTCAGCCTTGGCCTTGCCGTAGGCGTGGGTGCCGCGCAGCTCGATGGTGGCGCTCTTGATGCCGGCCTCATCACCATCGCTTTCATCGACAACGTTGGCGCTGAAGCCATCGCGCTCGGCCCAGCGGACGTACATCCGCAGGAGCATCTGCGCCCAGTCCTGCGCGTCGGTGCCGCCCATACCGGCTTTGATGCTCAAAAACGCATCGCTGGCATCGTACGGGCCGCTGAGCAGCACATCGATCTCCATCGCGTCGATGGCGGCGCGCAGGCTGCCGAGCTCGGTCTTGAGCTCAGCGGTCAGCGACTCATCGCTCTCGGCGAGCGCGAGGTCGGCGAGGTCGGCGAGATCGCCGAGGCGCGTATCCAGAGTGGCGACGCGTTCGAGCTCGGCGGTGAGGCGCGTGAGACGCTGCATCACCCCCTGGGCGCGCTGCGGGTCGCCCCAGAGATCGGGGTCGGCGGACTGCTGCTCAAGCTCGGCGCGCTGCCGCTGTTTCTCCAGCAGGTCAAAGGCGCCCGCGGACGCTGTCGAAGCGCGCCCGTAGGGTCTCCAGTTCTACTCGATCCATGGCGATACTCCCTGGTGCTGCGGTTGGCGGCGGGCGACGAGCTCGGCGATGGCCGGCAGCGCGCCGGCCAGATCCTGGCGAATGACGAGACTGGCGTGGGCGTCGCACGGCGTCGGCGCCGTATCGATGACGATAATCTGGGCGCCAACGCGCCGCGCGAGCTGCGGCAGCAGATTGGCCGGCGCGACCTGGAGCGATGTGCCGCAGATCAGCAGCAGGTCGCAGCGCTGGATCTCGCGCTCGGCGAGCCAGTAGAGCGTGCGCGGCAGCTCATCGTCGAACAGGACGACATCCGGTTTGAGCAGCCCGCCGCAGCGGCAGCGCGGGATCTCGCCGCGCACGATCCGCGCCAGCAGCGGTGCTGCCGGCATCTGGTAGCCACACTCCAGGCAGGTTGCGCCGCGCAGGTTACCGTGGAGCTCGAAGACTGCCCGCCCGCCGGCGCGCTGATGCAGCCCATCAATGTTTTGGGTGATGGTGGCCGCCAGCTCCCCATCGCGCTCCAGCTGCGCTAGGGCACGATGGGCCGGGTTTGGCTCGGCGAGCACCAGACGCTGGACGAGCGGACGAAATTGGGCGTACCAGCGCTCCGGCGCCGCACGAAAATCGCTGAGCGAGGCGGGGCGCGCCGAAGCGGTGCCGCCGTACAGCCCGTCAGCGCTGCGAAAATCCGGGATGCCCGACGGGCAGCTGATGCCGGCGCCGGTGAGCGCGACGACCCGCGCCGCGTGTTGGATGAGCTCGCTCGCCGCCGCGAGCATGGTATCCGACAATGGTTGTCTTTCCAGGACGGCAAGCTAAGCCGTCGACGGGTATCCTAGCACAGATCGGCGGGGCACGCTACTCCTCGCCGGCCGGCGCGAGCTGCGGGGCATCGCGGATGAACGGGTAGCGGCGGTTGAAGAGCGCGAGCGCGATAGCGCCGAGGCTGACGCCAAACCAGAGCGTGCAGAAACGGATGATGATCGTGGCGGCCGATGCCGGGCCGGCGGCGACGGGGATGAGCACCACCAGCAGCCCGGCGCTAGACGCCTCGGAGACGCCGAGGCCGCCGGGGAGCAGCGAGACCAGGCCGAAGAGCGTGCTGGCGGCGAAGACGAAGGTTGCCTTGAGCAGCAGATCGTCGCCGCCGATGCCGAGGGCGAGGAGCACATAGTAAAATGCCACGCACTCGCCAAACCACGAGACGATGCTGATGATCGTCGTGACGGTGAGCAAACGCCAGCCGAGCAGCTGTCGAGCGCTCTGGTAGGCAGCGAGCAGGGATGGCAGGGCGCGGCGGAGGATGGCGAGACGCCCGAGCGCGGCGACGCCCCTTTGCACCAGCGGCTCGGACTGAAGCGCGGCGAGGCCGGCGACGGTGAGCAGCAGCAGCAGCGCGAAGGCCGGGCGGGCGGGCGGGTAGATCGTGAGGCCGAGACCCATGAGCAGCAGCATGGCGATGCCATCGGTGATGCGCTCGGCGAAGACGATCGGCGCTGATGCGGCGAGCGATGTGCCGTTAATGCGTTTGAGCAGCGCCGACTTGAGCACCTCGCCGATCTTGCCGGGCGTGACGGCCATGACCATGCCGCTGGTGAACAGCAGCACGCTTGAGACGGTGCCGACACCGTGGTGCATCTGCATGTGGCGCAGGTAGTACTCCCACTTGAGCCAGCGCAGCGCGTAGTTGAGCAGCGTGAAGCCGAGGATGGCCGGGAGGTAGGCGGCGTCGAGGGTGGCGAGGCTGTGCCTGACCGCCCCGAGATCGCTGAAGAGCGCCAGCGCGAGCGCGACGACGAGGCCGATGGCGATGGCGACGACGATGCTGCGGCGGATGGTATCAGGCATGGGTGTCGCTCTGCGCTGGGTGCTCGACGAGCTCGATCAGGGTGCCGAGCGCGGCCCTGGGGTGGACGAAGGCGACGTGGGTGCCGTGGATACCGGGGCGAGGCGTCTCGTCGATCAGGCGCAGGCCGGCGGCGCTGAGCTGCGCGAGCGCGGCCTCAATGGACGCGACGCGATAGGCGACGTGGTGGATGCCAGGGCCGCGCTCGGCGAGGTAGCGGGCGAACGGCGCGTCCGGTGAGAGCGGGGCGATCAGCT
>JAYUUK010000328.1:0-10756 GCA_043754595.1 Roseiflexaceae bacterium
GCATCATTGCCGCTCGCGCCATCGACGACGATCGTGCGATTGACGACGAAGTTGGCGCGCAGCGCCAGCGAGCCGCCGGTGCCGCTCGCCCCGAATGTCCGCGCCACGATGTAATAGGCCACGCCGCCGCCTGGCGCAACCGGCAAACTCAGAAACGACTGCGCCACCCCAGCGTAGGCATTATCGTTGCATGCCACCGGGATCAGCGGGTACGTCGGGCTGCTGGCGGCGCCGACGAAAACCTCGACGACGGTGTTATAGGACATCGGTGCGCTCGCGAGCGTGTCCAGCTCAAGGTAGCCGCTCTGCGATGGCACGAAGCGATACCAGACGCTGCGCGTATTGACGGCGCCCGCCGGAAAGTTGCCGCACGTCCCAGTCTCGCCGCTCTCGCGGGTCGCCCCGGTGGTATCGACGCTCTGCGTGAAGGGGAATGGCCCAGCGGTCGGGATGACCGTCGCACCGCTCAGATTATCGTTGGCCGGGGCGGCGAAGGCGGCGCCTGGCTCGGGGAGCAGCGCGAGCGCCAGCAGCGCAGCCGCCAGCAAGAGCCGGAGCGGTGCGAGCGGTGAGATATGGCGAAACGTGCGCCGATGCATAGTCAACCTCTAATCGTGAACTCGCGAGGCACGCGCCGTGCCTGACCTTATTATGCGGCGATGCACGTGACCGAGAGATAACAATTATTCGGCAAAATGCGCGCAAAAAGAAAGCGCCGCACTCTGTGCGACGCTGTAACCGACGATCTGCTGGCAACGATATTACGGCGCGACAACCATCTCGAAAGGGATGCCGCGGGCGATGCCGCTTTTGATCCCTTGGATGGTGATGACCCATTTGCCGGCCGGGCCGTTGGCGGGCGAGCGCCAACTCAGATCGACGCGGCCATCGCCGTTGGCTTTGGCACCGCCGGGAGTCGCATCGCGCACCGCGCCGTCGGGGGCGGTGAACCAGTAGCTCAGCTTCTCGTTGGCGGCGAAGCCGCGGGCGGCGAAGCTGAATACCGTGCCAACTCCACCGGACGCTGGCGAGACCCAGGCCTGCAGCTCAGCCTTGGCGGCGTCCGTCCCGACGACGCCAAACCCGGCGACCGCAGGCGTGGCGCTATCGAGCCCGTAGGCGGTCATCGCCCACTGGCCAGAGATGCCATCGGCCGGCACGCGGAAACCGAACTCGATCCGACCATACTTCGAGGCGTAGACGTACTGCCCGCTCAGCACCGCCTGGGTAGCGGTGGTGGCCCACAGCGCCACGCGCTCGCCGCCGACGAACCCATCGCCCTGGAACCGGATGATCTGGCCAGCCCCGACCTGCGCCGAGAGCGCGCCAAGCGATGGCCCGCTCTGGGCGTAGATGGCGCGCGGCGCGATGGCGGCGCCGAGCAGCAGCGCCAGCAGCAACGGCCAATACTTTCGCATAGCTTCCCCCTTCATGAAAACCACTCGTCCCGCTCGCTGATCGTACCGCGCACCGCGCTCGCCGGGAAGAGGAGCACGATGACCGATCATTAACAGTTAGGGATTTCCTTGGGAAAATCGCGGGTGCTCCACCCCCGAACCCCCACTTCTCTGAGGCGCTGCGCAGCTCAGCCGTTGCGGGGCGCACCGTCGTCGGATGCGGCCGGGGCGGCGGCGGTCCGCTCGATCTGGCGGCCGATCTGATACAGCCGGTACTGCTGCTCGATATACTCAAGGAATCGCTCGCTGTCGCCGCCGAGCGGGATGCCGAGCCTGGTGCGGAGCGCGTTAGCGATCTGCAGCGCGAGGCGCAGCCGCACATCGCTGGCGAAGCCGCCGCGCTTGCTGAGAAAATCGCTCACAATATCGATATCCTGGCGCGTGATCTGCTCGATCCCCACCAGCGACAGCGTCGCGCTGGCCGGCGCGGCCGCAGCACCTGTACCCAGGCTATCGAGCGTGACCGCGCGCGACATCCTGACCACCAGCGTCCCCGCCACCAGATCGCCGAGCCGCCGCGCGCGCTTGTCCACAAACATCACCACCACCCCGACGCCGTAGAGCGCAGGGAGGAAATCGACGAATCGGATGAGATTGCGGATCGCGGCGGCGGCGAATGTGATCGGGCGGCCGCCCTCGCGCACCACCTGCAGCCCGATCACGCGCTTGCCGGGGCTCTGGCCGTTCCAGAAGACCTCGAACAAGATATAGTAGCCCCAGAGGATCAGAAAGCCAACGATACCCTGGATCGCCGTGGCAACGCTGCCGCCAAGCGATGCGAAGCGGTCGGTGAGCAGCGAGAAGAGATACCCGACGAGCGCGTACAGCAGGAGGATGAGCGTGGTATCGATCAGCGCCGCCATGAAGCGCGATGCGATCCCGGCGATCTGGAAATCGAGCGTGATATTTTCGGGGGTCTCAATCTGATAGTCGTAGCTGTCCATCGGCTGCACCTCTCTCACACCGGCTGCCCTGGCACAATCGCGTGGATGATACCACGGCAGCCAAGGCTATGCGCGCGTTCCAATCCGGCCCATCACCGCACGGAGCCGCCCCAGCAGCAGCCGAACGTTGGGTAGACCGAGCGCTGCCGCCACCGCCAGGTAGATGCCAAAACTGACCGCCGCCACGAGCAGCAGCCAGAGCGCCAGCGGAATGGCGTCTGTCGGCCAGCGGTAGGTGTCGCCGGCGCGCACAAACGGCAGCCACGGCGCCGAGATCGCCTCAAACGACACGATCGCGCCGGCCATAAACCCGCCAGCGATCGCCATGCCCGCCAGCGAGCGCGCGAAGTTCGGCGCGAGCCCGCCGAGCCGCCGGCGCAGCAGTAGCAGCAGGATGCCACACTCAGCGATATTGGCGATTGAGAAGGCCAGACCGAGCCCGGCGATCCCCAGCGGGCGCACCAGCAGCGCAGCGAGGAGAATATTGATCAGCACCGCCGCCACACCGACGAGCACCGGCGTCCGGGTATCCTGCATGGCGTACGAGGTGCGGACCACGATCTCGGCGGCCGCAAACGCCGCCAGCCCGACGGCGTAGGTCGCCAGCGCCATTGACGTGAGCGCCACCGAGTGAGCGTCGAACGCGCCACGCTGAAACAGCAGCCGCAGCACCGGCGTGGCCAGCAGCCCGAGCAATAGCGCGGCCGGCAGCGTCAGGAACACGATCTGCCCGACGGCATCGGCGAAGATGGAGCGCAGCCGCCCGACCTCGCCAGCGGCGAACAGCCGCGACAGATGCGGGAAGAGCACGGTGCCGAGGCTGAGCGCGATCAGCCCGTGCGGCAGCAGCATGAGCTGAAGCGCTGCGGCGCTGGCGGCCACTGCGCCGGTACCGGCGGATGCGGCGAAGGCGGCGATAGCGGTGATGTTGATCTGCCAGATCGACTGGCCAAAGATTCGCGGGCCGAGCAGCCTGAGCACGCGGCCAACGCCAGGCACGCGCCAGACCGCCACGTCGGCTGACGCAAAGCGCGCGCCGACCCGCCGCAGACCCGGCAGCTGCACCAGCACAAAGAGCAGCGCGCCGCACAGCACGCCATAGACCAGCCCGACGATGCCTAGGCGCGGCGCGAGCAGCAGCGCCCCCGCGATGATGCCGATGTTGTAGAGATTGGAGCCGATGGCCGGGAGCAAGAACAGATCGAACGACTCGAGCGTCGCCTTGGCGAGACCGCCGATGCCGAGCAGGATCGGCTGGAGCAGCATCAGCCGCATCAGATCGACAGTGACGGCCTGGTACTGCGGGGTGAAGCCGCCAAATACCAAGCGCACCAGCGGCTCGGCGAACAGCGCGATAGCAGCCGATGTCAGCGCCAGACCGGCGAACGCCAGCTTGGCCACGGCGGTGGCGAGCTGCCACGCCGCCGTCTGGTCATCGGCTCCAAGGAACTCAGCGAAGATCGGGATGAACGCAGTGCCAAGGGCGCCGCCTGCAACGCCGAGGTAGATCAGATCGGGGACAGTGAACGCCGCCCGGTAGGCGTCCATCAGCGGGCCGGTGCCAAAGGTGTTGAGGATGATGATATCGCGTACGAGGCCGAGGACTCGGCTCGCCAGATACCCCGCCGCGACGATCGCCGTGCTGACGATCGCGCTTTGGCGCAGGCCGGGTTGAGTTGCGTTCAAAGCTGACTTCTGCTATACTTGCGGTTTGGAACGAGTGAGTGCGCGGTGTGCGCCCGCTCGTCACGCATAACTGTATTATAAGGGAGAGACACCGCTTTGGCGAACACGAAGTCTGCGGAAAAGCGCATTCGCGCGAACGGGCGCCGTCACGATCGGAATCGGATCTACCGCTCGAAAGTCAGGACGATGGTGAAGAAGGCCCTCCAGGCTATCGGGTCGGGGGAGTCGAGCGTCGACGCGCTGCGCGATGCGAACAGCATCCTGGACAAAGCGGCGGTCAAGGGCATCATCCACAAGAACAACGCGGCGCGGCGCAAGTCGCGGCTCGCGGCGAAGGCCAAGGCCGCCAGCCTCGCATCATAGCGACACCTGCCCGTGGCACCGCGCCCGCCGCTCGATCGAGCGGCGGGCGTTTGTCATGCGCCCCACGACGCTCGCGAGCTCGCTAGGCGCAGATCTCGGCCACCAGCAGATCCAGCCCGGTCTCGACCTCCATCCTGCCGGTCTTGCTGGCATGATCGAGCGCCAGCACCCGATCGTGGAAGCGCAGCAGCTCGGCCTCGCTGAAGCCGCGCGCCTGATCCAGCGCCTTGCGCACCACAAACGGCTTCTGCCCAAGCGCGTTGGCGATATCGTCCGGGCGCATGCGCTGCGTCGCCATACGCTTGACGCCGTTGAGCACCCTGACCTGCCGCGCCACCATGAACAGGATCGCGTGCGGCGATTGTCCGTCGGCTATCAGGCGGCGCAGGCCAGCGCTGGCAGGGCCGAACCGCCGCGCGCTCAGATCGTCGATGAAGGCGAACAGATTCTGCTCGGTCTCGTCCTGCACCAGCAGATCCACGGCATCGACGCCAATCCGCCCGCCGCCGCCGACGTAGCTTGCCAGCTTGCCCAGCTCGTTGAGCAGCGTCCGGCTGTCGCCGCCCACCAACAGCGTCAGCCGCTGCATCGCTGCCGGCTCGATCGTCACGCCGAGCGCCTTGCTGCGCTCCGCCACCCAGCGCAGCAGGTCGCCGCCCTCGCGCGGCAGAAACTCGCGCAGCTCGCCAGCTTTTTTTAGATAGGTGAAGACTGTCGAGCGCTTATCGAAATCCTCGCTCTCGACGAACAGCAGGTCGCAGGTTGGCGGGACGCGCTCAAGGTAGGTACGCAGCTCCTCGCGATCCTTGCCGGCCTTCTGCTGCTTGAGCAGATCGTGGACGATGACGATCCGCTTATCCGCGAGGAACGGGAACGCCTCGCAGGCCGCCGCCAGATTCTCGATCTTGAGCCGCCGCCCTTCGAGCCGCGTGATGTTGAGATCAGCCACCTCCGGCGCGATCTGCGCCCGATGCGCAGCGATCGCCTCGGAGCGGCTGAACTCGTCTGGGCCGTAGTACAGGTAGAGCATCAGACCCCCATGCGCGCGAGCTCATCGGCGATGACGCTCTCGTCCAGCTTTTTGAACAGCGGGACTGGCGGCAGCAGCGTCTGGCCGGGCGCGATCTGGCTCGGCTCCCAGCGCCCCACCCAGCTAGCGTAGTCGCCGGTGAGCACCTGGTGCTGCCGCCCATCGCCCTCGTCCACCGTCGCGAAGCTGAGTGGCCCGGCGATGAAGCCATCGTAGCCGAGCAGCTCGTGCAGCTTCTGGCTGGTGAACGGCAAGAACGGTGTAAAGAGTATTTTGAGATTATCGGCGCAGCGCAGCGCCACATAGAGGATCGTCCCGGCGCGCTCGCGGTCAGTCTTGATCACCTTCCACGGCTCGCGCTCGGACAGGTAGGCGTTGACGAGCGCGGCGAGCCGCATCGCCTCGCTGAGCGCATTGCGGAACTTGGCGGCACCGATCAGATCGCCGACGGTGGTGAAGCCGAGCTCGACGGCCGCGATCAGGCCGGCGTCGCCATCTTCGAGCGCGCCCGGCTGCGGCACCGCGCCGAAGTTGCGCTGCACGTTGGTGAGCGTGCGGTTGACCAGGTTGCCCCAGGTTGCCACCAGCTCGTCGTTGTTGCGCCTGACGAACTCGGCCCAGGTAAAGTCGGTGTCCTGGGTCTCCGGGCCGCCGCTCGTCAGCATATAGCGCAGCGCGTCGGCGTCGTAGCGGCTAAGGAAATCCTTGACATAGATCACGACGCCGCGGCTGCTGGAGAACTTTTTGCCCTCCATCGTCAGGAACTCTGAACTGACGATATCGTACGGCAGGTTGAGCGCCGGGTGGCCAGCGCCGCCGCCATAGACACCGCCGGCACCGTAGCCGAGCAGGATGCCGGGCCAGATGACGCTGTGAAAGACGATGTTATCCTTGCCCATGAAGTAGTAGTGGCGCGCCTCGGGGTTCTGCCACCACTCGCGCCATGCGTCGGGCGTGCCGCGGTTGTTGGCCCACTCAATGCTGGCCGAGAGATAGCCGATGACCGCATCGAACCAGACATAGATCTTTTTATCATTGCGGTCGATATACTCGGGCAGCGGGATCGACACGCCCCAGTCCAGATCGCGGGTAATGGCGCGCGGCTTGAGCTCGGCCACCAGGTTGAGCGAGTAGCCACGGACATTCGGCCGCCAGTGGGTCTGGGACTCGATCCAGGGGCGGAGCGCCTCGCCGAACGCCGGCAGGTCGAGGAAGAAGTGCTCGGTCTCGCGGAACACCGGCGGCTGGCCATCGACTTTGGATCGCGGGTTGATCAGATCGACCGGGTCGAGCTGGTTGCCGCAGTTATCGCACTGGTCGCCGCGCGCATCGCCGTAGCCGCAGATCGGGCAAGTGCCCTCGATGTAGCGGTCAGGCAGCGTCTGCCCGGTGGTGGCCGAGAACGCGCCGAGCGCCACCTGCTTGAGCAGATAGCCTTTTTCCCACAGTGTCCTGAACAGATCCTGGGTGACGGCGTAGTGGTTGGCGGTGGTGGTGCGGGTGAAGCAGTCGTAGCTAATGCCGAGCGCCCGCAGGTCATCGCCGATCACCTGGCTGTAGCGATCGACGAGCTGCTGCGGCGCGACGTGCTCTTTGTCTGCGGCGATCTGGATGGCCGTCCCGTGCTCATCGGTGCCGGAGACCATCAGCACCTGGTTGCCGACCAGCCGGTGGTAGCGGGCGAAAATGTCGCTCGGGACACCAAACCCGGCGACGTGACCGATGTGACGTGGGCCGTTGGCATACGGCCACGCCACCAAGACCAGAATGTGCTGTGGCATACGGTTGTCCTTTGTGGTGCGGCAGCTGCACCGCCGCACCAAAGAGAGAGTTTTTGGGGCTTGCACCCCCAGCCCCCCGCCGCGAGACGTTGTGGGGTTGCGCCGCCGCACCAAAGAGAGAATTTTGGGGGTTATACCCCCAGCCCCGGCAGCGAGGCGTTGTGGGGTTGCGCCCCCAGCCCCCCGCCACGAGACGTTGTGTTCTCTGACGCGCTACGACCGTGGAAACACGTTTTTGCTGCTGCGCAGCTTCACTGCGCAGCAGCAGTTCCTCAATCATACGCTCCGCAGACGACCGCGCTGCTGCGGACGAGCTGCGCACGGGTGTGGGGGACCGCGCTGCCGCAAACGGATCCGGCTGCGATCAGCGCCCCGGCTGGCGCGGCGGTCGACGCGACATCGGGCCATTAGCGTTCATCGCGCCGCCCTTTGGCGAGAAGCCACCCGACTGCTTCGGCTGGGATTTGCCACCCGTCTTTTTCTTCGCCATTATCCACTCCTTTTGAGACAACAAAAAAGCCGCGAGCGCCTGCTCACGGCCCGGATATCGCACAAATGATGGAGGTTCAGTGGCGCGACATGCGTGATGTGAGCAGCGACATGGGAAGCGACATCCCGCGCATTGAGCGGGGCCGCATGACCATGAACATCTCGCGCATCACAATCATCGTTGTCTCCTGATGGGCGGCACTCCGCCCGCGATTGACATGCCTATCATAGCATAGCGCGCGGCGCGTGTCAACGCGGCGCGGCGGGCGCTACGCGATAACGTAGACGAGCTCGGCGGCCCGCAGCCCATCGTTGATCGTCGCCTCAGGGTCGAGCAGCAGGCGGGTCATCATCTCGATGTCAGCATCGAGCAGACGGATCAGCACGAGCAGCAGATCGCCTGGCGGGGCGATCTTGCCCTGCTCGATCTTCCAGATGACGCTCGCAGTGTAGCGGTGTCCAAGCTGAAGTGAGGCGGCCTGCGCGAGCTGTACCTGCGTGAGCTGTTTCGAGAGACGACAACCACAGAGATATGCTCCAAGCGATAGCGCGGTCATGGCACTCCCACATTTCGTTATAACGTTTAGCGACCCACGATATACGATAGCATAGCTTGCGCGCGCTGTCGCGTTAGTAACAACATTGTTACTTTTACCACAGGTGTATATCGATACGATTGGAGGAGAAGAGGCATAATCTCGGGAGCTGTGCCCCCAACACTCGCTCGACGCTCCGCGCGTTTACATCCTGGACGGCGCGGGCCAAAACGAAGGGGGGGTAGGGATCCGGTATAATGCTATGGGCGCGCGGTACACTCCGCAATCTATGTCAGAGCCGGAGGACAGGTGCAACCAACGAGTGCGCAGGAGATCGCAGCGGGTGCCTCACGCCTATGGCGGCAACCGATGTTTCTCTCGTTCTGGGCGGCGCAGACGATCTCGGTCTTTGGCTCACAGATCACGCTGCTGGCCATCCCGCTAACCGCATCGCTGACGCTCGGTGCGACGCCGGTCGACATGGCGTGGCTGGTGACCGCCGGCGGGCTGCCGCTGCTGCTAGTAAGCCTGTTCGCCGGCGTGATCGCCGACCGAGGCCGCCGCAAGACGATTCTGATCGGCGCCGATCTCGGACGGGCCGCGCTGCTGCTGGCCATCCCGCTGGCGGCGTGGTTTGGCGTGCTGCGGCTCGAGCTGCTTTACATTATCACGTTTCTGGTGGGCATCCTGGGGGTCTTCTTCGATGTGACGGCGATATCGTTTCTGCCGGAGATCATCAGGCGCGACAATCTGGTCGAGGGCAACAGTCGGCTCGAATCGAGCAGGGCGGCCTCCGAGATCGCCGGGCCGGGTCTGGCTGGCGTGTTGATCCAGATGCTCGGTGCGCCGCTAGCGATCGTCGTCGACGCCGCATCATTCCTGGCATCGGCGCTGCTGCTCGGCGGCGCGCGGCAGCGCACGGCAGCGATCACGACGCGACTGGAGCGGCCAAACGTGCTGCGCGATATCGAGGCTGGTCTGCGCTATGTGCTCGGGCAGCCGATATTACGCGCCAACGTGACGTACGCCGCTATCCTCAACCTGAGCGAGACGATTTTAGAGGTGGTCTATCTGCTGGCGCTGGTGGAGGTCTTCAGACTGACGCCGAGTCTGATCGGCATTATCTACGCCACCGGCAATATTGGCTTCCTGGCTGGGGCGCTTAGCATTGATTGGATCGTCAAGACGCTCGGGCTGGGGCGGACGCTACTGAACGCGACGCTGCTGGCATCGATCAGTATGGCGCTGGTGCTGTGCGCCACGGGGCCGCTGATTATGGTCATCCCAGTGCTCATTGTGGCACGGGTGCTCAACAGCTTCGCCGCCACGATCTACACTATCACCCACGTCAGCGTCAGACAGCGGATCGCGCCAGCCTCGATTCAGGGGCGGGTGAACGCCAGCGTGCGATTCATCGCCGGCGGGGTGGTGCCGATCGGCGGGGCGATCGGCGGGCTGGCGGGGACGCAGCTCGGGCTCGTGCCGACGATCGCGATCGCGACGCTCGGGACGCTGATCGGGGCGGCCTGGATCTGGCTCTCGCCGGTGCGATCGCTCAAGTCGATTGGCGATTTCGCGCAGCCGATGGCCGAGCAGTAGTGTATTTGCAATTGACGATTGACGAACGCGGCGTTCTGATGCAAAGCGCAATCGTGCAAACAATGTTGCACCTGCACGAGGGCGCTGCGCGTGCGTCAGCACCCAGGCGGCGGTCGCTGGCACGTTGCAGGTGTGGCGCGGCACGCCGCAACCGCACGCACGATGGCCCGTTTGCCCCGCAGCCGCCCGGCGCGATCTGCGTTCAGGTCCCCGCCGCGCGCCGATCACGCTGCCGACGCGCTCCACTCATCGTAGCGGCGCTGCACCATCGTCTGGACTTCGGCGTACTGTAGCGAGAGCGACGTCACTTTTTTCCCATCGCCGGACGCGCCGGCCGCGGTCATATCGCGCTCAATCTGCTTGAGCTCGGCCTCCAGCGCGCCGATCTCCTGCTCGAGATCGAGCAGCTTACGCTTGCGCTTGCGGTCGGTCTTTTCGGTGTCCTTGTCGATCGGCTTATGCGCCGGCGCGGCGGTGGCTAGCGCTAGCTTGGGCGCTGACGCCGGCTTGGACGAAGCTGCCTTTGCGGCCTGCTTCTGCTGGCGGGCGGCCTCGCGCGCCACCTCGCGCTCCTGGTCGGCGATGCGCCGCTGTTTAGCATCGCGCTCGGCGACGTACTCGGAGTAATTACCGTCGAAGGTAGCGAGCTTGCCATCCTGCACCATCCACAGCGTATCGGCCACAGCATCGACGAAGTAGCGGTCGTGCGAGACGAACATGATGGTGCCGTTATACTCGTTAAGCACCTCCTCAAGCGCCTCACGCGCGCCGATATCGAGGTGGTTGGTCGGCTCGTCGAGCACCATCAGGTTGCCGCCCATGAGCGTGAGCTGGGCGAGCGCGACGCGAGATCGCTCGCCGCCGGAGAGAT
>JAYUUK010000329.1:0-32855 GCA_043754595.1 Roseiflexaceae bacterium
AAAACGGTTGAGCGCACAACGGAGAACAGGAGCGCACTGGGATGCGCTGCATCGTGCGGCGGAGTGGATCAACCGTTTTGCACTCCGCTATAGGGGCGCAGCCCCCGAGATCATCCTCTTCTACGCTCGTAGGATCACTCTATTTGCATCTATTCGCGCCCTACACTGTCTGAATCGTGCCAATTAACCATTGACCATTAACTATTTGGCTCTTCAATAGTCAATACTTATTACCACATGCACTACGAGATTGCGTTTCCCGCGCCGCACACCCACCTCTACGAAGTTACGCTCGCGCTCGACAGCGGTGGACAGCCGATGGTCGATCTCGTGCTGCCAGCCTGGATGCCCGGCTCGTACCTGGTGCGCGACTATGCCCGCCACGTGCAGCAGTTCGCCGCCGAGGGCGATGGCGCGCCGCTGGCATGGCGCAAGATCGATAAGGCTACCTGGCGGGTGGAAACCGGCGGCGCGGCGCAGATCGCGGTGCGCTACGCGGTCTACGCCTTCGAGCTGACCGTTCGCACCAACCACCTCGATGGCACCCACGCCTACTTCAACCCAGGCACGCTCTGCATGTATTGGCCAGGTCGCACCGCCGATCCCTGCGCCATCGATGTCGTCGCGCCAGCCACCTGGATCGTCACCACCGGGCTGGCGCAGCGCACGGTTGCCGATGTCGACGCCGCCCATCGCCGCTGGAGCTTCGAAGCGCCAGACTACGATGCGCTGGTGGACTCGCCGTTCGAGTGCGGCACCCATCGGCTGCTGACATTCAGCGTCGATGCGATTCCACACGAGATCGCGATCTACGGTCGCGGCAACGAGGATGAGGCCCGCATCGTCAACGACACGCGGCGGATCGTCGAAGTCGAGCGCGATATGTTCGGCGAGCTGCCATACACACGCTACGTCTTCGTCCTGCATCTCGTCGACGGGGCTTACGGCGGGCTGGAGCACCGCAACAGTGTCAGCAATATCGTCGACCGCTGGGGATTCGCCAGCGAGCGCGGCTACGAGAAGTTTCTCGGGCTGACGTCGCACGAGTTCTACCACGTCTGGAACGTCAAGCGCATCAGGCCGGCGCCGCTTGGCCCGTTCGACTACCAGCACGAGAACTACACCAGCCAGCTATGGGTGTCCGAGGGGATCACCAGCTACTACGATGATCTGGTGCTGCTGCGCGCCGGTCTGATCGGCCGCGAGCGCTACCTGGCGATCCTGGCCGAGAACATCCAGACGCTCGAGCGCCAGCCGGGGCGCGCGCTCCAGAGCCTGGCCGAGAGCAGCTTCGACACCTGGATCAAGTTTTACCGGCCGGACGAAAATACCACCAACAGCAGCATTTCCTACTATCTCAAGGGGTCACTGGCGGCGCTGCTGCTCGATCTGGAGATCCGCGGCCGGACCGAGGGCGAACGATCGCTCGACCACCTGCTGCGCGCGCTCTACGCCAGCCACGCCGCCGCCGATGTCTCGGCGATTTACGCCGGCCCCACCGCCGCGACCGCCGGGCTGGCCGAGAACGCGCCGTTTGCATCGCACATCGCTGCGATCGCCGACGATCCTGACGGGGCCTACGCCGATCTACTCAGACGCGCCATCGAGACCGCCGAGCCGCTCGACTACCGGCGCGGCCTGGCGCACGTCGGGCTGGCGCTGACGATGCAGGGCGGCGGCGGCGCGTGGCACGGGCTCGCGCTGCGCACCGAGAACGGCCGGCTCAAGGTCTTCAGCGCGCGCAGCGATGGGCCTGGCATGGCCGCCGGGATTTACGCCGGCGACGAGATCGTCGCCCTGGACTCGGTGCGGGTCGATGAGGGGCGGCTCGCCGCGCGGATCGAGGAGCGCCGCCCCGGCGATAGCGTGGTGGTCAGCCTGTTCCGCCGCGACGACCTGCTGCACATCCCGCTGACGCTCGGCACGACCCCGGACGAGACGGCGCAACTCACCGTAGACGCCGACGCCAGCGATGCGCAGCGCGCCCTGCTCGACGCGTGGCTTGCGTCGCCGTTCGGCAGCTGATGCGATAATGGGCGCCAGGGGCAGTAGCAATCCTATCTGATTTCAACAGCTACGTCCGACATTGTGCGGCCTTAGCCGCCTGAAGGCATCAGCTGCGTCGGTGGTCGGCGCGGCACTGTACGCGACGAATGGTCCTGCGTCGGTGGCGGGCGACTCCTGCGTGGGCGGGACGACGTGCCGAATGGATCGCACGCGGCCTACGAAACGTCGGAGTGGCATGACCGCCGGCCACCTGCGGCGCCAGCGCGATGTCGTAGATGCTTCGCGCACCACGCGTCTGAGGCAGCAGACGGAGCAGACCGGCGCGCTCAGTATGATATGCGGATTTTGTGTCACCCTATCACCCTGCCAATGAGGTTCTCGTGAACGACCTGACAACCCTGAGCATCGCCGAGGCCGCGCCGCTGATCGCTTCGCGTCATATCGCGCCGACCGAGCTGACCGAGGCGTACCTGAGCCGGATCGACGCCTATGAGGAGCGGCTCAACTGCTTCATCACGGTGATGGCTGAGCAGGCCGAAGCCGCCGCCGCGCAGGCGACGCGCGAGATCGCCGGCGGCGAGTACCGCGGTCCGCTCCACGGCATCCCGATCGGCCTCAAAGATCTCTTCGACACCGCTGGCACCCGCACTACCGCCGGGTCGCGCTTCTTCACCGACCGCGTGCCCCAGACCGATGCGCGGGTCACCGCCAGACTCGCCGAGGCCGGCGCAATCGTGCTCGGCAAGCTCAGCATGCACGAGTGGGCGCTGGGCGTCACTGGCGTCAACCCGCACTACGGCACCTGCCGCAACCCGTGGGAGGTCGCCAGGATCACCGGCGGCTCATCGAGCGGCTCGGCCGCAGCGCTGGCGGCTCGGCTGTGCGCCGGGGCGCTCGGCAGCGATACCGGCGGCAGCATCCGCATCCCGGCGGCGCTGTGCGGCGTGGTCGGGCTCAAGCCAACAGTTGGCCGCGTCAGCCTGGCCGGCACCGTGCCGCTCTCCTGGAACCTGGATCACGCCGGCCCCATGGCCCGCAGCGCCGCCGATGTGGCGCTGCTCTACAACGCGATCGCCGGCTACGACGCCGACGACGCCGCATCGGTGGATGCGCCGCTCGCCCCGATCGCCGGCCTCGACGAGCCGATCGCCGGGATGCGGATCGCCGTCGCCAGCGGCCCGTACTGCGAGGAGATCGACGGCGAGATCGCCAGCGCGATCGCCGCGGCCGCAGCGACCTTCGCCGCGCTCGGGACCACGATCTCGCCGGTGGACATGGAGGCGATGCGCGAGGCGGCGCAGATGAACGCGCTGATGACCCAGAGCGACGCTGCCGCATTCCACCGCGAGCGCCTCGTCGAGCGCCCTGACGACTTCGGCGAGGATGTGCGCGAGCGGCTGCGGCGCGGCGCCAGCTACACTTCGACCGAGTATATCCTGGCCCGCCGCCATCAGGCGCTGTGGAAGCGGCAGCTAGACGGCCTGTTCGCCAGCTATGACCTGCTGCTGACGCCGGCCACCGCGCTCATCGCGCCATTCGCCGATGGCCAGGACGCAATCGAGGCCGCCCGCCAGCTGACCCGCTTCACCGCGCCGTTCAACCTCGCTGGCGTCCCGGCCGTGGTGCTGCCGTGCGGCTTCACGGCGGGCGGCCTGCCGATCGGGGTGCAGCTCGTGGCCAGACCATGGGCCGAGCAAACCGCGCTCCACGCGGCGCACGCCTTCGAGCGCGCCACCGCCTGGCATCGCCGCCGGCCGCCGCTCTAGCAATCCTACGTACGGTGTCAACGCGTGAAGCGCACAGCGGGGGTTTGAGAGCGCAGCCCCCATGCGCATCCGCTTGTTGTTCTGAAGCGCTGCGCGCGGGCGCTCCGCGCCATGGAAACACTTTTTCATGCGGCTGCACCCAGAGGGTACCCGGCAGCTCCGCTGCGCAGCAGCCGCAAAAGAGGTGACGACCGCGCTGCCGCAGGCCAAGAAATAGGTGTGACAGCGCGAAAAAACCGGTTACTTCGGATACGCGTGATGCGTATGGGGATTGGGGAGCGCAGCCCCCGAGATCATCCCTTTTCTACGCTAATAGGATTGCTATATGCGGCTGCTGCTGGTCTCGACCTATGGCTTCGACCCGGCCTTCCCCAGCCGCCCAGAGCAGATTCAGGCCAGGGCGCTCGCGGCGCGCGGGCATCGGGTGGCTGCCTACGAGTACTTCGAGCCGAGACGCGGGCTGCCGCGCCGCCAGACGCTCGACGGCGGCATCGCGGTCAGACGCTGCGCCACCTGGGGCTTCTTCTCGCCCGATGTCCAGGCGGCGCTCGGCAGCACCGACCGGCCTGACCTCATCCACGTCCACCACCTGCGCTCGCTGCTGGCGTTTCACGTCGTTCGGCGGGCGCTGCGCTGCGGCATCCCGGTGGTGCTCACCCCCCACGGCTTGCTCCACGATGGCGACCTGGTGGCTGACCGCGAGCGCCCGCTGGACGCGCCGCTGCGCCTGGACGGGCCAATCTTCACGACGGCCGAGCTGCGCCGGCGCATCCTGGCCGGCGGCCACCCGCGCCGCCTGACGCGCAACTACCTCATCCACGCGCCGCTGCGGCAGTACGCCGGCGTCGCCGCGCTCTCGCAGCACGAGGCCGGGCTACTGGAACTACTCGGCGTCGCGCCCGAGCGGATCGTCGTGCTGCCAAACGCCGTCGATCTCGGCGCGTTCGCCGACGAGCCGCCGCCGCTGGACGCGCGCGCCCCGCTGGTGCTGTTCATCGGGCAGCTGGTGCATCGCAAAGCCTTCGATCTGCTCGCGCGAGCCATGCCGCTAGTGCTGGCGCAGGTGCCGGCGGCGCGCTTCGTCTTCGTCAGCCACAACCTCCAGGGCGAGGCCGAGCTGCGCCGGATCGCCGCCGAGACCGGCACCGCCGACCGGCTGGAGATCCGCAGCGATGTCGATGAGGCCGCCAAAGTCGCGCTGCTGCGCAGCGCCAGCGTGGTGGCCGCGCCGAGCCGCTACGAGGGCTTTGGCATCCCGCTGATCGAGGCCATGGCCGCCGGGACGCCGCTGGTCAGCAGCGATGTCCCGGCATGCAACGAGATCGTGGGCCACGAGCGCAACGGGCTGCTCGCGCCGCCGGAGGACCACGCGGCGCTGGCGGCAGCGATCGTCCGCCTATTCCAAGACCGCGAGCTGAGCGGCAGGCTGGTGGCGGCCGGCCGCGCCGAGGCCATGGCCCGCTACAGCGCCGCGACCCTCGCCGCCGATCTGGAGCGCTGGTACGCGCGGGTGCTGGCGTGAGCCGCCGCTGGCTCGCGCTCGCCGCGCTGCTCTACGCCGCGTTCGCCGTGGCCGTCACCTGGCCGGTGGCGCTCCGCCCACTCACCACCGTGGTGCAGCGCTTCCCCTACCCGGTGGACGCCGGGCAGGGCGTGTGGAACCTGTGGTGGGCGCGCGCCGCGCTGCTGCGCGGCTGGAACCCGTATATTACGAATTATGTCTACTACCCCGAGCCGATCGACCTGTTCTACCAGACGCTGAGCCTGCCAAACGCGATCCTGGCGCTGCCGGTGCTGCTGCCGCTCGGCCCGATCGCCGCGTTCAACTTCGTCACGCTGCTCTCGTTTGTACTCGGCGGGCTGCTGACGCGGCGGCTGTGCATCGAGGCCGGCGCGAGCGAGGTCGGGGCGCTGCTCGGCGGCGCGATCTTCGCCTTCTCGGCCTATCACACCCAGCTGCTGCTGGTCGGCGCGCTGGAGGTCATCGCCATCCACTGGCTGCCGCTGTACGCGCTGGCGCTGCTCTGGGCGCTGCGCCGACCGACGCTGTGGCGCGGCGCGATCCTGGGGCTGACGCTGCTGCTGGTCACGCTCGCGGCGCAGTACTACGGGCTGTACTGCGCCGTGCTCACCGGCCTGGTCTGGGCGGTCGGCTGGCCCGGCCCTGCGGCATCCTGGCCTCGCGACGTTATGGCATCCAGCTCGGTGTCTCCTGTCTCCCGGTCTCGCAGTCTCCTGGTCTCGCAGTCTCGCACCCTTCCCACCATCCTGCTCGCCGCGCTCATTTGGGTCGGCGGCCTGCTGCTGCTGAGCGGGGCCGGTGCGCTCGGCACCCCGCCCCCCAACGACTGGCGCTCGCGGCAGATGTTTCAGTCGGCCGCGCTTGTAGATTATGTCATGCCGACGGTGGCGCACCCGCTGTGGGGTGCGCCGTCGAGCGCCGCGCTGTCGCGTATCAGCCCGGCTGGTGCCGAGACCGGGGCGGCGCTGGGGTACAGCGTCTGGCTGCTGGCGCTGTGCGGCGTGGCGCTGGCGCGCGCCTGGCGCTGGGGCCTTGTGGCGCTTGGACTGCTGCTGCTCAGCCTCGGCCCCGAGCTCAAGCTGGCCGCGCCGACAGGCGTGCCACTCCCGTTCGCGCTGCTGGATCTGCTCGGGCCATTCCGCAACGCCAGCCGACCAAACTATGTCATTGGGCTGCTGATGCTGGCGCTGGCGGTACTGGCATCGCTGGGGCTGACCGCCCTGCGCCAGCGATCGGCGTCGCGCGCCGGGAGGGGCCGCCTGCTGAGCTGGGCGCTGGCCGCTGCAGTTGTGTTCGAGCTGACGCCTGCGCCGCTCGCCACGCTCACGCTCTCCAGCGCATCGCCCGTGCCGCCCGCAGCCTCTGCCGACGCTGGCGCGGGCGCTGCCGACGACGCCGGTGCCGTGCTCTCGCTGCCCCCGCGCACCGACGACAGCCGGGCGATGGTGGCGCAGCTCTGCCACGGCCGGCCGCTGCTCGGCGGCTACCTGGCGCGCACCCCCGCCTACCCGGCGGTGGAGGGCGCCTCCGCGCTCCGCAGCCTGTGGCTGGCAGAGCCGCGCGCACCGGATATCTTCCGCCAGGATACGGCCGGCGAGCTCGCGGCCCTCGGGGTGCGCTACGTCGTCATCGACGGCGAGGCCATGACCGGGCGCAAACTGCGGGCTATCCAGGCGCTGCTTGACGCGCCGGGGATCGCCAGGATCGGCGCCGGCGATGTCTACGCGGTGGACGCAGCGGCGGCGACGGTGGCGGCCTTCCCCGATGGGGCGTGGTATGCGCCGGAGCGCGACGGCGCGCGGCTGTGGCGCTGGATGGGCGAGCGCGCCGGGGCACAGATCTACCTGCGGACGCCGGCGGCGGTCGAGATCGCTATCGAGGCGACTGCCTACGCGCGCCCGCGCCCGCTGACCATCGCGCTCGACGGGGTGGCGCTGGCACAGATCGAGGTGCCGCCCGCGCCGGCCGCGCTCGCCAGGCGGATCATCGTCATCGTGCCGGCCGGCGCGCATCGGCTGGAGCTCATCAGCCAGGCAGAGACCGCGCCAGACGGCCGTTCGATCAGCCTCTCGGTCGGGCGATTGTGGCTCACGCCGCACGCGCTGCCGGGCGCCGCGCTCGCGCCGCCGCCGACTCTCCCGCCGCCGCCGTTCGCACCGTGCGCTCGCTAAACGGAGAACGATGATACGTGGAGAACAGCGACTGGCGCTTCCAAATCCCCATCAGGACGATATTGGGGTCAATCTTCTCGCACGGATACTTCGTCAAGCTGGCGTGACGCGAGAGGAGAGGGAGAATACAGCTCGATAGTCTGCCACGCAGGGGCATAGAAGTATCGTGCTACGCCAGCTGCAGCTGCTCGACGATCGTGCGGATCTCTTGGATGCCAAATGGTTTTTGGATGAACAGCGGCGGGTTGGCGAGCGCGATACGCGCTGTGACATCGTCGTTCGAGTAGCCGCTCATCAGCACCACTGGCACGCTGGGATCGAAGGCGCGGATCAGCTCGAGCGCCTTCTCGCCGCTCAGCTGCGGCATGGTGAGATCGAGGAAGACGCAGCCGATACGGCTGTGGTTGTTGCAGAACGCCGCCACTCCGTCGCGGCCGTTGGTGGCTAGCAGCACCTCGAACCCCAGCTGTGCCAGGATCTGCGCCACGGTGAGCCGCACCGCCTCCTCGTCATCGATCACGAGCATCACCGTCCGCAGCGACGCGGCGGGCGACGGCGCGCCGATCCGCAGCGGCGCGGCGGGCGACGGCGCGCCGATCCGCGCCAGCGGCGGCTGGCCGCGCTCCTCCTGCTCCAGCATCTCATCGATCGCTACGGGCAGAAAAATACGGAACGTTGTCCCGCTGCCCGGCGCGCTTTGCACCGCCAGCACCCCCAGATGCGCGCGGACGATCCCCTGGACCGCCGCCAGCCCCAGCCCCCTGCCGGCGAACTTGGTGGTGAAGAACGGGTCAAAGATCCGCCCGATCGTCTCCTCGCTCATGCCAGCGCCAGCGTCGCGCACCGTCAGGCAAACATACGGCCCCGGCTGAAAGGCCTGCGGCGATATCACTGCGCCGGGCGGCAGCTCGCTGAGCAGCGCCGCCGATGTGGCGATCTCAACCCGGCCGCCGCGCTCGGCCATGGCCTCGGAGGCGTTGATCACCAGGTTCATCACCACCTGGTTGATCTGCGTGACGTCGACTTCGAGCGGCGGCAGCCCGAGGCCGGCCGCGAGCGTGAGGTCGGCGTGCTTGCCGATCGAGCTCTCCAGGAGCGGCGTCATCTCGCGCAGCACCACATTGATGTCGACGATCTGCACGACGAACCGGCCCTTGCCGGCGTACGCCAGCATCTGCCGCGTCAGATCTGCGGCGCGCTGGGTCGCCAGATCGATCCGCGAGAGCCGGGTGTGCAGCGACGAGTCCGGCTCGATCAGCGATGTGATCAGCGAGAGATTGCCCTGGATGACCGTCAGCAGGTTATTGAAATCGTGGGCGATGCCGCCGGCCAGCACGCCGAGGCTCTCAAGCTTCTGCGCCTCAAGCATCTTGCGCTCGATGTCCTGGCGCTCGTGCTCGGCGCGGCGCTGCTCGGTGATGTCCTGCGCGGCGCCAAGTACCCGCACCACCCGCCCGCTGTCGGCATCGAGCTCGGGCTTTGTCACCTCGCGCACCCAGCGGATCTCGCCGTCCGGACGGACGACGCGAAACTCGAAGACCGTCGAGCGTCCGGCGCGGTGCTTGTCCAGCATGACGATCGTCTGCTCGCGGTCCTCCGGGTGAATGATCGTCAGCCACAGCCCGCGGCTGCCGAGCTCATCCGGGCTGTAGCCGGTGATGCGCTGGAACGCGTCGGTCATCCACTCGTTCTCGATCTCGCCGTCCGGCAGCACCTTCATCGAGTAAATATAGTCGGACGTCAGCTGCGATAGGGCGAGCAGATGCGCCGCGCGGTCGACGCCGCTGAGCACCTCGCGCGCCAGCGATGCGTTGACCTCTTCGAGCGAGCGCTGCGCGACCGCCGACTGGCCGATCAGCGCGTTCATCTGCGCGTGGTACTGGCTGAGCCGCCAGTGGGTGAACAGCATGACCGTCAGCATGCCAAAGAGCAACGCGATGGTCGCGAGCCAGGAGTTGTGTGGGAACAGGCCATCGCGGTAGGCCTTGACGAGGATCAGCGGGATACATAGGCTGGTGAGCCCCAGCAGCAGCCGTAGGGCTCGCGCGCTCAGGTACGGCAGCGAGATCACCAGCGCGAGCGATAGCAGCAGCAGCGAAATAATCCACGATGTTGGCTCGATCAGCGCGTTGCTCAGGCTGACGACGATCACCGCCAGGCTGCTCAGCAGGCCGCCACGCGTCAGCTGCCCGCTCGCCACCAGCCGGTAGGCCATCCCCTGCACCGCCAGACAGCCGCCGAGCAGCGCGACGATCGACCACCAGTAGCTGGTCGGCGTCAGCGCTGCCGCCACTGTCAGCGCCACCACCACGATCAGATTAATGCGGCAGACCCAGCCGAGAAACTGCTTCAGCCACATCGCATCTGGCGCGCCGCTCGTCCAGCCCATAGCATCCCCATCGCTCGGCACGCCATAGCGCGCCAGCCTTCAACCGCCAGGCGCGACGTGGCGCTGCTTGCGCATTATACTGCATCCCATTTGGCCGATCTTTGGTACAATAGATCGTACCGCCCGTTTCACTAATGCTAAGGAGTGTATCGCGTGAGCGACACGACATTTCGCTATCTCGGCAAAGGCCACAAGCTGATCGAGGGGATGGAAAAGATCACGGGCAGCACGCAGTACACCGGCGATATGACTGTTCCCGGTCTGCTCCACGCTCGCCCGGTGCTCAGCCCGTACGCCCACGCCAGGATCGTCAGCATCGACGCTGCCGCCGCGCGCGCCATGCCCGGCGTCGTCGCCGTGCTGGCCGCCGATGACCTGCCGACCCGCGACCGCGCGGTGAACTCGCGGCTCAGCGCAGTGCTCGCCAAGGATAAGGCGCTGTTTCGCGGCCACCCGGTGGTCGTCGTCGTCGCCGCCACCGAGGCGCAGGCCCAGGACGCCGCAGACGCCGTAGTCATCGAGTACGAGCCACTCGAGGCGATCGTCGATGTGGCCAAAGCCGCCGCCGATGACGCGCCGCTGATCTGGCCAGACGGGCTGCCCAAGGACGGCATCGATCTGACCGCCGCCCACGCCGCCGTCAATAAAGACGCCGAGGCGATCGAGCGCGCGCCGTCTAATATCCACGACGAGCAGCACTTCCACCGCGGCGACGCGACGCGCGCGCTGGCCGCCGCCGATGTGGTCATCGAGAAGATCTACCGCACGCCGATGGTCCACCAGGGCTACCTGGAGCCGCACGCCTCGCTCGCCGTCCCCGACCCATACCGTGGATCGGTCACGGTCTACACCGCCACCCAAGGCCAGTTCGGTGTGCGCGACGAAGTTGCGCGGCTGCTGTCGCTCCCCAAGGGCAAGGTGCGCGTCGTGCCGATGGCGATCGGCGGTGGGTTCGGGGCGAAATATGGCATCATCGACCCGCTGACGGCGGCGGTGGCGGTGGCAGTGCGCCGCCCGGTGCGGCTGGTGCTGACCCGCAGCGAGGATTTTCTCTCGACCACGCCGTCGCCGGCCACGATCATCGAGCTGGCCACCGGTGCCACCCGCGATGGGAAGATCACGGCGATCAAGGCGCGGGTGATCATGGATAACGGCGTCTTCCCGTTCGCACTCGGCGGGATCGTCTCGATCCTGCTCGGCGGCTACTACAAGTGCGACAATGTCCAGATCGATTGCTTCGAGGTGCTGACCCACAAGCTCCAGGGCGGTGCCTACCGCGCGCCAGGCGCACCGTCGGCCACCTTCGCGCTCGAGTCGAACGTCGATGAGATGGCGCGGGCGCTCGGCGTCGACCCACTTCAGTTTCGCATGCAGAATGCGGCGGAAGAGGGCGACCCGATGGGCAACAACGACCCGTGGCCGAACATCGGCCTCAAGGCGGTGCTCGCCAGGCTCCAGCAGCACCCCGCCTGGGCCGATGCCAGCAAGGGCACGAACGAAGGGATCGGCATCGCGGTCGGCGGCTGGCCGTGCGGCATGTCGCCGGCAGCTTCGATCTGCCGCGTCGATAACGACGGCACGGTGCGGGTCCACGTCGGCTCGGTCGATATCTCGGGGGTCAACTCATCGCTGGTGCTGATCGCCGCCGAGATCTTGGACATCCCGCCGGACCAGGTCGAGCTGATTCAGGGCGACACCCGCTCTGGGCCGTTCGCCGGCCCGTCGGGCGGCTCGCAGACCACCTACTCGGTCTCGGGTGCCGTGGCCAACGCCGCCACCGGGGTGCGCAAGAAGCTGCTGCAAGTCGCAGCCGAACACTTCGAGGCCGCAGAGCAGGATGTGGAGCTCAAGGGTGGCGTGGTCTCGGTCAAAGGCTTCCCCGACAAGGCGCTGTCGATCGGCGAGATCGCGGCGATCGCCGAGGGCCTGGCGGGCGGCGCCGGCCCAGTAGTGGCCGAGGGCACGGCGGCGGTCTCGGAGAACGCGCCCGGATTCGTGGCCCACCTCGCCAAAGTCGCGGTGGACCCGGACACCGGCGAGGTGACGGTGGTACAGTACGTCTCGGTGCAGGATGTGGGATTTGCGCTCAACCCGACGATGGTGATCGGGCAGATCCACGGCGGTACGGTGCAGGGCATCGGCTGGGCGCTGCACGAGGCGATGGTCTACGATGACTACGGGCAGCTGCTGACGGCAAGCTTCATGGATTACTCCATCCCGTCGTTCGACCAGGTGCCGGACATCGACGCGGTGATCGTGGAGAATAAGTCGCCGCATGGGCCGTTCGGGGCGCGCGGCATCGGCGAGCCGCCGATCACCGCCGGCGCCGCAGCCATCGCCAACGCGGTGCGCGATGCGGTCGGCGCACGGATCACTGAGATCCCGCTGCGCGCCGAGCGCGTCTGGCGGGCCATGCAGGAATAAGGAAGTGCGTTGTTATGTTGCTGCTGCGCAGCTGCGCAGCAGCAACATAAAGAGGGGCTACCGCGCTGCCGCAGGCAAAACATGCGTGCGACAGCGCAGCTCGCCAATCGTCAATTCGCGGCCGGCTCGGGCGCGCCGAACTGGACCTCAAGCACCCCATCGCGGAACAGCGCACGCTTGGCCGGACGCTCGGCGAGCGTCAGCGGCAGGATCATATCGCGCTTGAAGTTGCCGATCGCGATGAACAGCTCGTCGCCGCGCTTGGTGATGTTCACCTTGCCGATCTCCACGTGCGGCAGCGGCAGCCGCAGCGTGTAGCCGTTGCCCTGCGCGTCCTTGGTGATCGTCTGCGTCGAGCCCTTGAAGAACACCTGCGTCGGGTCGCTCTCGCCAAAAAGCGCCCGCCCCACCTCGCGCAGGTCGTCTAGGCCGCGCACGTCTTTTGGCAGGTGCGGCGCCTCCCAGATCGGCAGCGGCGCGAACAGGTCGTAGACCTGCTGCCTGTAGCCGGCCTGCATCTCGGCCAGCTGCTCCATAAATGCGCCCTGCACCATGCCGCGCGGCAGCACCCGGTTCAGCACCACGCCGTCCACTGGGTAGCCAAAGAGCGAGAGGTACGTCGCGGCGCGCTGCGCCTCTTTGATCACCATGCGCTCGGGGTTGACCACTAGCCGGTACGATGAGATCTCGGGGTCGGTCAGGGTCTGCCGCAGCGCCTCGACGCCCTTTGTCAGCCGGTCGATGCTCTCAAACGCGTTGGTGGCCGGGATCAGCGCGCGCACCAGCGGCTTGGCGATGCTCTTGGTGCCCGGGTCCCAGTCCATCACCCGCGCCGCGTACCACTGGAACGTCTCGGGCATGGTCAGCAGCCTGATGGTCTCGCCGGTGGGCGCGGCATCGACGATCACCGCGTCGAAGTTGCCCTCGCGCGCCTGCCGCCTGATGTGCAGCAGGCTGACCACCTCCTCCATACCCGGGATGATCGCCAGCTCCTCGGAGGCCACGTCGTCCACGCCCTTGCGCTTGAGCAGCCCTGCCAGGTACGTCCGCAGCTCGCCCCAGTGCTCGCGCACCTCTTCGAGCACGTTGATCTCCTGGCCCCACAGGTTATCGGCCAGCGGCGTCGGCTTTGCGCCAAGCGGCGCGTCCACCGCGTCGGCCAGACTGTGCGCCACGTCGGTGCTGACCACCAGCGTCCGGTGGCCAAGCTCGGCCGCCCGCGCCGCCGTCGCCGCCGATGTGGTGGTCTTACCGACGCCGCCCTTGCCCAGGTATAGAATGAGGCGCATTGCCGCACCTTTCGTTACGAAAAAGAAGGCCCGTTCGCTTAGACGCCGCAGCGCGCCCAATGTTGCGCCGCCTCGCCCGTATCCCAGCTCGACGTCAGGCGCTACAGAAGCCCTCTGGTCTCGTCCAGCTCGATAGCGCGCGCCACCCACCGAGGTCCATCGGCATCATCGCCACCCTGATGTCCAGCTTGCGCTCGCTGGCCTCGCGCTCGGTCGGGCCAACTCGGCCGAGCTGCGGGTCGCCGTGTGTTGACCGCATCGACTGAAGGTCACACAACGAGGACCACGCTTAGTTACAGCTCTGATAGAGCATTCCTCCATGAGCTGTAAACGCGCGTCAGCGCAACGTGGGGGGGTGGGGGCCGGGTACCCTCTGGGTGTCCCCACGAAACATCCCCTCATTTTGTACAACGCTGATAGGATTGCTATAGAATTGCGATAGAGGCGGCGCACGCGACGACGCCCGTTCGCAACGCGCCGTCCGGATCAGGTGCTACAATGCGCCAGCGCCAGACACCCGCATTGAGGAGCACCATGTCGCTCGCACCAGCCACGATTGCCGCGCTGCTCGGCCCGTTCGACCGCCCGGGTGCGCCAGGCGCGGCGCTGCTGATCGTCGAAGGCGGCGCGATCGTCCACCGCTCAGGGTACGGCTGCGCCGCAGTTGAGGATGGGACGCCGGCCACGCCCGCCACCAGCTTTCGCCTCGCATCGGTCTCCAAGCAGTTCACCGCGCTGCTGATCTTGCAGCTCGCCGAGCGCGGCCGGGTTCACCTCGACAACCGTATCGGCCGGCATATCGATGGGCTGCCGGACTACGCCGAGGCTATCACACTGCGGCAGCTGCTCAGCCACACCGCCGGCCTACCGGACTACGAGGCGTCTATCCCACCTGAGACCACCGCGCAGCTGCGCGACGCCGACGTGCCGGAGCTGCTGCGCGCCGCACCTGGGCCGCTGTTCGTGCCGGGCAGCGCCTATCGCTACAGCAATACCGGCTACTGTCTGCTGGCGCTCATCGCTGAGCGGGTGAGCGGCCTGGCATTCCCCGACCTGCTATCGCGCGAGATCGCCGGGCCGCTAGATATGCGCCACACGCTGGCGTACGTCGCCGGCGGCCCGGAGATACCACGGCGGGCATTTGGCTACACCGTTGGCCCTGGCGGCGTGGCGCGCACCGACCAGAGCCTGACTAGCGCGACGCTTGGGGACGGCGGGATGTACGCCTCGGCCGACGATCTAGCGCGCTGGGACACGGCGCTCAGCACCGACCAACTGGCCACGGCCGCGACGCGGGCGCTCATGTTCACGCCGTGGGTCGCCGCGCCGCACACCGGCTCGCACTATGGCTTCGGCTGGTTTCTGCGCCGCTCGGGCGGCCACCTCGTCGCCTGGCACGACGGCGAGACGACTGGGTTTCGCAACGCCATCGAGCGCTGCCCGGCGCGCCGCGCCGCCGTGATCCTGCTCAGCAACCGCAGCGACAGCGCAGCGCCGCAGATCGCCAGGCGGATCATGGACGCGCTGCTAGGCGGGGCGTAGACCCATTGCAGTGCGCGGCGATCCATATTACGATATGGGTATCTGATACCGATACTATCTCAAAGTGGAGAGCCGCCATGTACCGCCGCCTCGCGCCGATCATCACCCTGATCGTCTGCCTCATCGCGCCCTTTCAGCCAGCCGCCACCCGCAGCGCCGCCGCCGCGACCACCGGCTCGATCGCCGGAACAATCACATCGAGCGGCTATCTGCCAGTCAGCTCAGGCGTCACCGTGCAGGCGCTGAGCTACAGCAGCGGGGCGTTTCGCCAGCGCGAGCACAAACGCCGAGGGTCGCTATCAGATCGATGGGCTGACGCCCGGAGTCTACCGAGTGTTTTTCAATGGCGCGCCGCGCTACAAGAGCCGCTACTTCGGTGGCGATGGTTTCGACAGCGGTGTAAGCTTCGCCGCCGCCCGGACTATCGAGGTGAGCGCCGGGCGAACCGTTGAGGATATCTCCGTCTATCTGTATGAGGAATCCGCGTCGAACAATGTCTCGTTCAGCGGCACCGTGACCCGCTCCGGCGGCACGCCGCTCAGCAATATCGCGGTGCAGCTGCTGGAACCATATACCAACACGCCGATCGCCACGACGACGACCGCCGCCAATGGCAGCTACTCGCTCACCAGCGAGCGAAATCGATCCGTACTGGTGCGCTTCGCCCCGGCGGCAGGCAGCGGCTACGCCGGCGAGTACTATGACGATCGGCCTGGATCGCTCCAGAGCACACCGCTCAGCTCAAGCACGAATCTGACCGGAATCGATGCCGAGTTGGCGGCCGGCGGCTCGATCGGCGGGACCGTCACCGACGCGGCCACCGGTCGGCCGGCGGCGAACGTCACGCTGCAGATCGTGGTCAACAACAATGTGGCCAATGTGGCCGATATCGTGACGACCAACGGCTCTGGCGTTTACACCAGCCACGGGCTGCACCCTGGCAGCTACACCGTGCGCGCCGAGCGCAGCGGCGGCTACCTGCCGAGCACCGTCGGCACAGCCGCCACCGTCGCGAGCGGCGCAGCCGCCACCGCCAACCTCAGTCTCACCCGCGGCGCGACTCTCAGCGGCAGGGTGGTTGTAAGCGGCACCGCCGAGGTCATCGAGGGTGCGATGGTTGCGCTGCTGCGCAACATGAGCTTCACACCGATCGGCCCGTTGACAGTCGGCGGCGACGGGCGTTTCAGCTTTGTGGGGCTCGACGCCGGCGACTATAGTCTCTCCGTCGTTCCCGCCGTTGGCCAGCGGGCGCTCAAGATCGGCTACAGCGCGAACAGTTACAGCCTCACCGCCGGCGAGTCGCGCGATCTTGGCGATGTCGGGCTGGCCCAGACGATCGAGATCGGCGGGCGGGTGACCGATGGGGTCAGCGGCGCGCCGATCGCCGGCGTGGCGGTCTGTATACAGCAGCCAGCCATTGGCATCTTTCGCACATATACCACATTTGTCACCAAGCTCGACTGCAACACGCAGTTTGGCTGGACGCGGCTGGCCAGCGTCATCACCGACGCAGACGGCTACTATAGCTACCGGCCGGACCTCGTCACCGGCAACCTGCGCGTCTGGGTGCCGACCACCAGTCTCGCATACGCGCCCCAGTTCTATGGCGGCGCGACCCTCAGCAGCGATGCGCCGCTGGTGCTGGTGAGCGATGGGGCGACACGCGACGATATCAACTTCGCGCTCCAGCCCGGCGGCATGTTTGCCGGCACCGTCACCGGTACGGGCGGCGCTGCGGCGACAGTCTACGGCGGGGTGCTGACCCCCGATGACCTGCCGGTCGCGCCGCTCACCTTCAGCGGCAACAGCTACACCTCGCTCCCGGCGCACATCCCGCCTGGCCAGTACAAGCTGCGCTTCGGCTCGACGGACACGCAGGTGCGGGTCGAGTATGACGGCGGGGCGCGCACGCTCAACGCTGCGCCGGCCATCTCCCTGACAAATGGCCAGACCATCACCGTCGATGAGGAGCCCGGCCCGTCAGACCGCTACACCGTGCAGGTCAGCGATACTGCCGGCCAGCCGCTGAGCACCATTAACACCTTCGCCTACCCCGCGCCGTATGTCTCTTACCCTCAGACCTCGTTGATCGATGGAGTACTGACGATCGTAAAGCAGACGCTGGCGCAGCTCAAGATTGGTCTCACATCGACAAATGTGGCACCGTTGTTCTACGAGCGCAGCAGCACTATTAACGATGGTAACTGGATCGTGCCGAACGCGGCGAGCACCGCGCTCGCGCCGATGACGATCGCTGCGCCAGGCACCGTGCGCGGCACAATCACCAGCGCCGATGGCACACCGATGATCTCTGCCGGCGTGCAGGCGTTCTCGCCGAGCGGTGCGATGGCCTGGGCTGCGCAGACCGACATCAGCGGCCACTACGAGCTGCCGCTGCCGCCAGGAAGCTACCGGCTGCGCGCCGAGACAGGTTTCGGGTCGCCCTACATGCCGATCTTCAGCGGCAGCGCGAAGACATGGCAGGCCACCAGCCAAGTGGTGGTGACATCCGGGACCACCACATCGATCGATATGGTGCTGCCGCGAGTCGGTCGCGCGGCGCAGATCAGCATTGGCGGAAGCGCCCAGCCTACCGGCGGCACAATCCAAGTCTACGATCAACTCGGCGTTGTGGTCGATTCGCGCTCGGTCTATGACAGCACGGTGCAGACCGCGCCGCTGCTCGGCGCGTACCGCATCGGCTACACGTCGCCGGCGCTCGGCTTCGAGCAGTTCGTCGGCGGCGGGCAGCGCCTATCAGACGCCCGCCCGGTGACCGTGACGCTCGATCTCCCTGCGGCGTATACGATCGACATCCCGGCCACCGGCAGGCTCAGCGTGACCAATGCGCCAGCAGATCAGATCGGGACGATTATCGTCTACGATCCCGCTGGCAGCGAGCTCCACCGCACGAGCGCGTCAGACGCGACCGCAAACGCGATCCGGCTGGTGCCCGGCAGCTACAAGATCGAGCTGCGCGGCGGCACTGGCTCGCTGCGCTCGACGTTTATCGGCGGGCCGAGCCTGGCGAGCGCCGAGGTGATCACCATCGCCGCAGACGCGACAGTCGCTCGCAGCTTCAGCTTCGCCCCGGCCGGCACCATCGCCGGCTGCATCACCGACGGCCTCGGCGGCGTGGTCGGCGCTGGAATCGACCTGATCCTCGCTGGCGGCGACGCGGCCATCGCCACCAGCAACGGCGACCCGCTCCGCTCGACCGACACCGCCGGATGCTTCTCAATCGGCGAGGTCGCGCCTGGCACCTACCGCCTCAAGCTCACCAGCACTGATGAGCACGTCTCGGGCTATTATGGCGGCGCGACCATCGCGAGCGCCACGCCAGTGGTGGTGGGCAGCGGGCAGACCCAGACCATCGCGGCGACGCTGGCGCGCGGCGCGACGATCAGCGGCCACATCGGCGCGATCGATGACGAGCGCAGTGTCGATAGCGAGATCCAGGTCTACGACGCCGACGGTGCACTGGTGCGTTCGGTCGGAATCGACGCTGACATGGCCTACGGCGATGCGTTGTACGCGCCGTTCTCGGTGCGCGGGCTGGCGCCTGGCAGCTACCGGCTGCGCGCCGTGCCAATGGTCTATGGCCTCGGCGGGGTCTACCGGCCGACCTTCTACGGCGGCGCAACGCTGGCGAACGCCACGCCGATCGTCGTCAGCGGCGCTACCGATGTGCGCGGCGTGACTATCGATCTGGTGCCGGGCGGCAACATCAACGGCATGATCAGCACCGCAGACGGCGGCTTCGTCAAGGGCATGGCGCTAATCTACGATGCGAGCGGCGCGCTGGTGAACAGCCGCGATCTGCTCGGCAACAGCTTCCGCAGCGCAGCGATGCCCGCCGGCGTCTACCGCGTCTGCTTCGATGGGCCGCAGCTCGGGCGCAGTTGCTACGGCGGCCAAGATCTGGCGCGCGCCACGCCGGTCACGGTGACGCTGGAGCGCGACACACCGATCTTCCCGCTGCTCACGCCATCGTACTCGGTGGCCGGGACGGTACGCGGGACTGGCGGCGCGGCGCTCGCCGATGTGACGGTCAATCTCCTCGGGGCAGACGGCGCGGTGTTCGTCAGCGCACGCACCGGGGCCGACGGCAACTACGCGCGCACCGCCCCCACCGGCGACTACCGGCTGCAGTTTGTGGCAGGCGGCGCGAGCGGCGGCTACATCGGCGGGTTCTACGCGACTGGCGGCGTCGCGTCGACCGGCGGCGCGGTGCGCGTCGGGACGCAGGACGCAGCGCGCGATGTGACGCTCACACTCGGCGCGCGCTTCAGCGGGACCTATGGCGGTGCGGCGGGGGCGTCGGTAGCGGCCGGCGGCATCGCTGGCGTCGTCGTCTCGGTCTACGATGCCAGCGGGGCGGTGGTGACTGGGGCGGTCAGCGGGGCGGACGGCAGCTACCTCACCGCACCGGCGGTTGTGCCGGGCAGCTACCGGCTCGGGTTCATCCCGCCGGCGGGGAGCGGGCTGCTGCCATCGTTCTACCCAGCCGCGTCGACGCTGGCTGGGGCGCAGCCGATCGCCGCCGAAGCCGGCATCAGCGCCGGGCGAAACATCGCGGCGCGCTACGGCCTGTTCCTGGCTCGGGTCGGCTCGTAGCTGGCGGCAATCCTGTACGTCTTATAAACCCTGTCCGCCCGGTGCCCTATCGGCTGTGCTACACTCGCCTGGCAGAGTCGCAACAGCAGAAAGGGCAGTCACATGTTCAACGGTCTCGGCATGCATCTCGGCAACCTCTCGCGCATCTCGGGCGCGAAGACGCGATCGATCAGCCCGGAAAACTTCGACGGGGCCAAGGGGTGCGGCGGGATGGCCGATGACGGCACTGGAGCCGCGTGCGCCCGCGACCTCGGCCGCGGCTGGAAGCTCTCGCCATCGATCCGCATCGCCCCCGGCGAGGTGCGCGAGCTGGCGCTGATCGACGGACCTGGCGCGATCCAGCAGATTTGGATGACGCCCACCGGCCACTGGCGACACAGCATCCTGCGGTTCTACTGGGACGATCAGGAGCAGCCTTCGGTCGAGTGCCCGGTGGGCGATTTCTTCGCCTGCGGCTGGCAGCAGTACGCCCAGGTCTCATCGCTGGCGGTCTGCGTCAACCCCGGCTCGGCCTTCAACTGCTACTGGGAAATGCCGTTCCGCCAGCGCTGCCGCATCACGCTGGAGAATATCGCGCCGCAGGAGATGACGCTCTACTACCAAATCAACTACACCCTCACCGATGTACCGGACGACGCCGCCTACTTCCACGCCCAGTTTCGGCGCACCAACCCGCTACCGTATAAGGAGGTCTATACCATCCTCGATGGCGCGCGCGGGCGGGGACAGTACGTCGGCACCTACATGGCCTGGGGCGTCAACAACACCGGCTGGTGGGGCGAGGGCGAGATCAAATTCTACATGGACGGCGACGACGCCTACCCGACGATCTGCGGCACTGGCACCGAGGACTATTTCTGCGGCTCGTACAATTTCGATCTCGGCAAGGAGCACGGCGGCTACCGCGAATTCACCACGCCCTACGCCGGCCTGCCGCAGGTGATCCGCCCCGACGGCATCTACCGCGCCCAGACCCGCTTTGGCATGTACCGCTGGCATATCATGGATCCAGTGCGCTTCGAGCAGGATCTGCGCATCATGATCCAGGCGCTCGGCTGGCGCTCCGGCGGGCGCTACTTGCCGCTCCAAGACGATATCGCCTCGGTGGCCTACTGGTACCAGACGCTCCCCACCGCGCCCTTCCCGCAGATCCCCGACGCCGATGCGCTCGAGGTGATTTAGAAAGCATCTAGCCTGCGAGTGCTCTCATTTTCGCCGCTGCTGCGCGACTTCGCTACGCAGCAGCGGAAAAAGCGCTTCTTCGGCGCGGAGCACCCCCGCGCATTTCGCGTCAAAACAAGATGACAGAACGGTTACAACAGGGTAACGCGAGACCTTTATAGTGCAAGCAATTGCATCCGGCGGGTTAGAAGGGGCTCATCATCCATGTCAGATACGTTTGCCCGAGTCAAGTGTCCCGAGTGCGGCGCGTGGGTGCTGCAGCATCGGCTGGCCGGGCACCGCGGCTACTGCACCACCCATGTATCGCACGGCGGGCTGCCAAAAGACCGCGAGCACACCATCAGGCGGCTGGCCGAGGAGCGCGTGACCTACGGGGGGCAAAGCAGATCCCAGCTTCGCAGCAAGTGGGCCGATGCGCTGCGCGCGATGGACGAGACCGAGTAGGATTCGGGTGAAGGTCAGCGGCGACGGGCGATCTGTGCATCTCACATTGTGCGGCCTTTAGGCCGCCTGAAGGCCGCACAACGTGGGACGCACGGGTACAACTCTGATAGAGTTGCTCTCCTGCCCACTGCCTACTGACTTCTGGCTCCTGGCTCCTGGCTCCTGGCTCCTGGCTCCTGGCTCCTGGCCCTCTCACGCAGCGCAGCGATATCCTGCCGCCATGCCTGCACCAGTGCGTCGCCATCAGGGGTGCCGCCCTCAAGCGCGAGGTGCCACTTGCGGTAGGCCAGCTCATTCTGCGCCACCACCAGCGCCCCGCCGGCACCGCGTACGCTTCGCCCCCTGCCGAAGATCCGGTCCTGCTTGGCCGCCTCGTACTCGCTGGGCGTCACGCTCGTGCCGACCTCATCGGCCAGGTAGGTGCGGATGATCGCCAGCTCCTGTCGCGCGCTCCACCAGACGATGCCGAACCACAGCAGGTAGAAGAAGCTTTGTACCGTGATGTTCATGCGGATCGCCGCGACCCACAGCGCGCTGGCGGGGATGGCTTCGATGCCGCTATGTTCCAGCGAGTAGCCCTGCGCCTGAAGGTTGGCGGCCAGCACGAACAGCCCGATCGAGTTATTGAGCGCGTGGCCAAGCGTCGCCAGACAGTAGCCGACGATCGGGGCGACGACCGCCAGCCAGCGCCGCGGCGTCTGCCGCGCCAGCCCGACGCCAGCGCCGCACAGCGAAGTCCAGAGCATGTGGCTGTTGAGCCCGAGGAAGACGAACCGCCCGACGAACTGCGTGGCGAATGGCGCGCTGCCGCTCTCGAGATATCCCTGCATCACATACAGCGCATACTCGGCGATGTTGAAGCCGAGGCCAAGCAGCGCCCCATAGATCAGCCCATCGCGCAGATTGTCGAACTCGGCGCGCATGAACAGCAGCAGCGCCAGCAGCGCCACACCTTTGGCGGCCTCCTCGACTGGCGGCGCGATCAGCGCGGCGGCCAGGATATCGGCCAGCGGGGTGCCGGAGCCGAGCGAGAGCAGATCCAGGCTGAGGTTGATCGCGCCGCTACCGATGGCGTTAAAGATCGCCGAGACGCCGGTGCTGACCACCATGCCCCACACGATCGCGCCGACGAACAGCCAGAGCGTCTCCGGCTCGCGCCGATCGAGGTAGCGCAGGTACAACAGCAGCGGGATAGAGGCCATGGCGGCCAGCAGCGCCGCGCCGACGAACGTCAGGGCGGCGGGCAGCGGCTCCAAGATCCAGAGCGCCAAGTGGCCCAGAAATGCCAGCCCGAGCAGCAACAGCAGCCCGACGACGAAGAGGCAGCCGTTGAGCGGGCGGCGCAGCGGCGACCCCATCAGCGCGCGGGCGATCAGCGGCGGTCGTGCGGACATCAGTTCACCTCAAGCCCTTCAGGAAGCGTAAACACCGCGCGCATGCCCGCCGTGATGCCGTTGGCCGTAAACCAGCCGGGGTTGGTCTCCAGCGCGTAGCGCGCCTGCCCGGCCGAGCTGTGGATGTTGGTCTCGTCCAGCGGCTGCATCTGCTCGATGTTGAGGATCGTCCCGTCCGCGCTGAGGAACGCCACCGCCAGTGGGATGCGAGTGTTGCGCATCCAGAACGAGAGCGGCTGGTCGCTGGGGAAGACGAACAGCATCGCGCCATCTTCGGCTAGGCTATCGCGGTACATCAGCCCGCCCTCGCGCCCCTGGTTGGTCGCCACCACCTCGGTGGTCAGCGTCTTGCCATCGATCGTCAGCGCGATCGTCGCCTGCGCCACCGTCGGCGCGCCAGCTGCGGCAGGCGCAGCGGCGGTCGAGTCAGCGGTGGCTTCGGCAACAGCGGCGGCGGTCGAGTCAGCGGTGGCTTCGGCAACAGCGGCGGCAGGCGGCAGCGTCGGCGGGATGGCGATCGTCGGCGCGCTGCTCGATACGGCCATGATCGGCGCGGCCGAGGTCGCCTGTGGCGGAACGGCGGCAGGTGCCCCGCAGCCGCCAAGCAGCAGCGCGAGCGCGGCGATGGCAAGCGCCCCGGCCCTCACGCGACCGCCCGCGCCAGCGCCGCCAGCGACTCGAACTCGGCGGCGAAATCCTCGGCGATCGTCTCGGGATCGGGCACGAGTCCGGTGTCGGTCGCGATCCCCACGGTCACCTCGCCGGCGTAGCTGAAGATGCTGACCCCAAGGCCGAGCTTGCCGCTCTGCGGCACCCAGAACAGCACCTGGCGGATCCTGCTCCCCGCCAGGTAGATCGGCTGGCGCGGGCCTGGCACGTTGGTCATCACCGCCGTCACCTTGCTGGCGAACAGCTCGATCGCCAGGTTTGCGGCCGGCTCGGGGAGCGCGCCGATGGTGTTGAGCAGCCCGAACGCGACCAGCGCCTCCGGCGAGCCCTTGATCGCGTCGGTGCGCCGCCGGATCTCCAGCAGCCGGTCGAACGGGTCGGCGATGCCGATCGGCAGGTCGAGGAAGATCACGCCAAACTTATTGCTGAGCTCGGTCAGCGGCACATCGGGCGGGCGCAGATTGACCGGGACGATCGCGCGGATGTTGCGCCCGTCCACCGCCTCGCCGTGGCGCAGCAGGTAGCGCCGCAGCGCGCCGACCACCGCGTTGATCAGGACATCGTTGACGGTACCGCGGGTCAGCCGCCCGACGAGCTTGACATCATCGAGCGCGATCGGGCGGCTCCAGGCGGCGCGCTTCTCGACGCCGAGCCGCCCGCGGAACAGGTTTGGCGTATCCGGCGGCAGGAACAGCAGCTTCGCCAGCGCCAGCGCCCCCTTGCCGGCCAGATCGGCGGCGGCGGCGATCTTGGCCGGGTCATCGATCAGGGCGCGGCCATCGGCGGCGATGCTGACGACCGAGCGAGCGGGGCGGCGGGCGGCCGGGGCGGCGGGCAGCTGGGCGGCCGGTGCCGGGCTGTCATCGGTCAGCGAGAGCAGCACCTGGACCAGCGCCATCCCATCGCCGACGGTATGGTGGATCCTGGCGATCAGCGCCGATCCGCCCTGGAAGTCTTCGATCAGGTGGAACTGCCACAGCGGCCGCCGCATATCCACCGGCGTGCTCATCAGGTCGCTCGCCAGCTCCTGGAGCTCGGCCTGGCCGGCTGGGGCCGGCAGCGCCACGCGGTGCAGGTGGGCGCGGATATTGAACTCAGGGTCGCGCTCCCAGCACAGATGCCCATCCCGCCCGGCGAGCTTCATCGTGAAGTGCTCGAAGCGCAGCATGCGCCGTTCGACAGTAGCGCGCAGCGCGTCCAGCGCAAGCGGCGTCTCGAAGACCAGTACGCCGGTGATCATCATGAGGTTGGTGGACGAGTCCATCGCCAGCCAGGCGTTATCGACCATGTTGAGCGGCTGTGCCATAGGGCCTTCCATAGTGCGGTGTGGCTCAATCCTATGCGATCTCTCGCGCCGCGTCAATGCAGCAGCAGCGAGGCCAATCTTATGTGATATATACACCCGCGAAGCACAACGCGGGCGTTTGGGGGAGCAGCCCCCATGCGCATCAGGTTTCTTTTTCCGAGGCGCTGCGCGCCATGGAAGCACGTTTTCGTGCTGCTACTGCGCAGCAGCAGCAGTAAAAACAGGAGCTACCACGTTGCCGCAGGCCGAAAAAACGCGCTGCGCAGCGTCAAATTCTACAAAGATTGTCTATCAGCCTGCGGCGATCGCGGCGCGCAGCAGCACCGGCCGCGACGGGCGCAGCGTGACGGATGGGTCGAGCCCGATCGGCGGCTGCGGTACCAGCGTCCAGCTCACCCGCCGCGCGATCGTCGCCAGGATGAGATGCGCCTCCATCAGCGCGAACGCCTCGCCGACGCACTTGCGCTGCCCACCGCCGAACGGGAAGTAGGCGTAGGCCGGAAGCTGTCGTCGAAACTCCGGCGTCCAGCGCTCAGGCAAGAACCGCTCGGGCTCGGCGAAGAAGCGCCCGTCGCGGTGCACGACCCACGGCGAGACGAACACGCCATCGCCAGGCTCAATAGGCTGACCGCCGATGGTGCAGGGCGCGATCGCCTCGCGCGGCACGATCCAAGCCGGCGGGTAGAGCCGCAGCGCCTCGGCGATCACCTGCTGGGTATAGGGCAGCGTCGGCAGATCGGCCGGCTGCGGGTCCCGTCCAGCCAGCGTCGCGTCCAGCTCGGCCCGCAGCCGCGCGGCGACATCCGGGTGCTCGGCGAGCAGCTTCCAGGTCCAGGTCATCAGATTGGTGGTCGTCTCGTGGCCGGCCAGGAACAGCGTCTTGACCTCATCGAGCAGCTGCTGGTCGGTCATACGCGCGCCGTCGTCGTCCTGCGCGCCGAGCAGCAGCGAGAGCAGGTCGCCGCGATCGCCGGGCGCGGCGCGGCGATCGGCGATGATGCCCAGGATGAACGCGTCGAGCCGGCGCATAGCGCGCTCGAAACGCACGTTGGTCGGCGTCGGCCAGGCGTCTGGTATAAGGAAGCCGGTGTTCGTCTTGCGTGTGAAGCGCCGCTGGCTCAGCGCCACCGCCCGGCCGATCACGGCGTTCTCGGCGCGGCTCTCCACGTCGAACAGGGTTTTGGCGACGATCCGCAGCGCCAGCTCCATCATGGCATGGTGGATATCGAGCACCTCGCCGTCGCGCCAGCCATCGGCGATTTCGCGCGTCAGCTGCACCATGGTTCCGCCGTAGCCAGCCACCCGCTCGCGATGAAACGCCGGCTGGACGAGCCGACGCTGCCGTTTCCAGAAATCGCCCTCGCTGAGCAGCAGCCCGTTGCCGAGCTCGCGCCGCAGGCTGCGCAGCGTAAAATCCTTGCGGAAGCTGCGGTTGCCGATCACCAGCACCTCCTCGATCAGCGTGGGGTGCGACAGCAGGAAAAGGCGGCTGCGCCCGATCCGGCCGAGATCGATCTGGACGAAGTCGCCGTGCTCGCGCGCCAGGCGCAGGAACAGCCCGAGTCGGTCGCGGCGGATCTGCCGCAGAAACCCAAGAATCCTATGCCCCTTCGGCGCGCTCACCCGCACCAGCGGCGGCGCAATGATATGCATTATGTCTGCTCGCTTTCTGCTAGAGCAATCCTATCGGAGTAGGAAAAAGGGGATTTCGGGGACACCCAGAGGGTACCCGGCCCCCACCCCCCCGCTCTGCGCTTCGCACGTTAACAGCTCAGACACGATTGCTGATGATCGTGGGAGCTGCGCCCCCAAACCCCCGCCGTGCGCTTCGCGCATTTCCATTCTTGCTTCTTGCGCTAAAACGGCTCAACAGGTGGCAGGCGCATGGTCATGGCTTGCGCCAGCACCAGCGCGGTGACGTAGCATGTAGCGCACGCCGCCGCGCCAACGGCGAATCGACCAAGCCGGCCGCGATCCCACAGCCAGAGGATAGCCGGCGCGGCACCGACGGCGATGGCCCAGGCCGAGAACATCAGCCAGCGGGTGGTGATCGAGGACTGAGTCAGCAGCGGCAGCGCTGCCTGCCCCAGGCTGGTGGCGGCGCTGGCGGCCAGCAGCGGCAGCAGGATCGTGCTGCGCGCCGGGCCGCGCCACAGCAGCCACGCTCCAGGCAGCGCCAGCAGCGGCGCGATGGCACCAAAATGCTGCCAGAGGCCATCGACAGCGTAGTGTTCGAGCGTGACGAGCGGCGGCACCGGCTTTTTACCGGTGAGCTCGACCATCTTGCCCGATGCGATCTCGCCGAGCTGCGCGACGAATTGACCGGCGTACACGCTGTACAGACAGACGGCGGCGAACAGCACGGCGACCACGCCGGCGAGACACAGTACCAGCGCCGCGCGACGTTGGGCGCCCGTTTTCGCCAGAACCAGCAGCGCCGCGACCAGTAGCGCGCCAAACGGCAGCAGGTTGAGCAGCGTGCCGATATGCCCGAGCGCGACGAGCGCGACGAGCGCGACCAGCCCGGCGAAGACCGCCGGCCGGTCGTAGCGCGGCCATGCTCTGAGCAGCAGCAGCAGCAGCACCAGCTGGAAGAACTGGGTCGAGACATGGCTAAAAAAGGCGAACCAAGTGGTCATGCTACCGCCGGCGGTGAGTGTGTAGACCGCGGCTGCCACCAGCCCGAGCCGCTTGCCGTCTGGCAGTGGGGCGAGCATGGCGTAGAGCAGCAGCGCGGCAACGCTCTCAAAGATGCCGGCGACCAGCGGGAACAGGTCGCGGGCGCTTGGGCCGGCGAGCGTCAGTGGGGCTAACAGCAGGTACAGCCCGGTGGGGAATGGGAACGGCAGCCCGCGGTGCTGCGCGTCGATGTAGTGCTGGCCGCGCACCATGGCGGCGAAGCGGTTGAGGTGCAGCTGGATATCGCCAGGCATCGCGTCGGGGAACAGCCTGACGCTATACTTGGTGGTGATCGCCAGCAGCATGATCAGCGTCAGCCAGCGCACGGCATCTGGCGGGGCGGGGGCGCGCAGCTTGGCGAGCGCCCACGGCAGCGTGGCGCGGACCGCGATGGCGAACAGCAGCGCGATCGCCCCGGCCTCGATCGCCCACCACCAGCCGTAGCCGAAGCGGGCCGGACCGGCGAGCAGCAGCCACGGCAGACCAGCGGCGAGCGGCAGCAGCAACCGGTAGGCGGTCCCGGCGGCGAACCCGGCGGCCCGCATCGCAGCCCACAGCAGCAGCAGCGCCGTGCCGTAGCCCAACAGCAGCCACAGATCTGGGGCGACCGGGCCGTCGGCGACGCTGCGCGCGGTGAAGCGGCCGCCAAGCGCGATGCCCAGCTCGTCGCGGGTGTCGCCTGGCGACTGCCACTCCAGCGTATCGAGCGTCAGGGTCAGCCGGCCATCTGGCAGCGCGCGCGGCGGCAGATAGATGTGATAGATGGCCGGCGTATCGCGCAGGACGATCTGCGGCGCGGCGATAGCGGCGGCGGGGCGCAGGGTCAGGATCGTCGGCGGGGCGGCTGGCTGGCGCGTGCGGCGGTGGGCGAGCACGTTGAACTCGATCAGTGCGCCGCGCCGGCCGAAGCCGGGGATCGTGATCGACGCGCCAGAGCCGCGCGTCCAGCGAAACAGCCCGTCCGGCCAGTCGCCCTCGGAGGTGTAGAAGCTGTAGATAAACGGCTTGTCGCTCGTCGGGCCGCGCTCCATGCCGAGCTTGACGCTGGTGGTCTGCGGCAGCTGGCCGAGCAGCGTCGTCAGCAGCGCGAAGATCGCCGCGAGCGACAGCGCGGCCGCCAGCTCGCCAAGCCGCGCTGCCCGCCCCGTTTGGGCGAGCGACAGCTTCGAGCCTGTCAGGGATGACTCATGGCGGCGGCTGGTCATAGCGCGAGCGGCGCGAGCTCGGGGAAGTGCTCGCGGTAGTGGCCGGTGCGTCGGCGCACGATCTTGGCCAGTGTCCAGAGCTCGCCGTGGGCGGCCCACACCTCGCCGTGGCGCTCGGGGGCTAGCTCGCGCAGCCGCTGCTGAAACAGCGCGTCGGCTTGCTCAAGCGCCTCCACCGGGTCGCGCGAGAGTGGCACCGTCGCATCGGCCTCTGGGTCGGCGGCGAACACCGAGCTGTACCATGTGTCCAGCCGCGCAACCTCGCGCAGCAGCGCCGGCACCGTCAGCTTGCCGAACGCCTGCGTCGTCACCGATGCGGTGCGGTTGCGGCGAAAGATAGCGATCAGATCCTGGCGCGAGCGTTCGGCGATCTGCTGCGCCAGCGCGATGAGCGCCTCGCCCGGCGGCGCGACATCGGCCTGGAAATACGGCATGCCGCGCTCGGCGTCTGCGGCGATCTTCTCGACCACCTCGGCGGTGTCATCGCGCAGCCGCTCGCCAATTCCCTGGCGGCGCAGCCAGAACTCGTGGTTGGAGAGCGCCAGCGGCAGCTTGCGGAACAGCTCGGTGGTGGTGGCGGCGGACACCTGGAGCCCGGGCAGCTCGGCGATGAACAGCAGCTGCTCGCGGGTCCAGACTTCGATCAGGCCAGGGTAGGGCATTGGGGCTGAGCCTTCTTCATCTGCCGCGCGCGGCAGCGCACTTGTGGCTTCCGGCGTCTCGTGCAGTCTCACGCGGCGTTCAGCAATCGTCAATTGTCAATCATGCAATAGTCAATACACTAGTGTACCATGCTGCGCGATTGAAGCTGCGGCTGCCCGCCGCGCCGCGCCGCTGGTGCTCTCTTCGTAATCGCACGCGGCTACGATGATATGGATGATACCGATACCTACCGAAAGACTGACACATGCATGCCATGAATCGATCGCACCGCTGGTTCGCGCTCGTTCTGCTGATCTTCTGGCTGCTCTGCGGTACGCTGATGGCACAGGTGCTCATCACAAACCAGGGCCACTTCCGCTACACATTAGACGACCCATATATCCATCTCGCGCTGGCGGAGAACATCGCGCGCGGTGTCTACGGCGTCAATCTGAGCGAACCGAGCGCGCCAGCGTCGAGCATTATCTGGCCGCTGCTCCTCGTCCCATTCGCCAGGCAGCCGTGGGGCGACCTCGTGCCGCTCGCGCTGAACATCGTGGCGGCGTCGGCGGCGCTGTGGGTCATCTATCAGATCTGTCTGGCCGCGATGGAGATGGCTGGGGAGCGCGCGCAGGCGGCGGCGGCGGCGCTGACCATGGCGCTCGTGCTGACGGGCAATCTGCTCGGGTTGGTCTTCAACGGTATGGAGCATGTATTGCAGCTGCTGCTGGCGCTGACGGTGGTGCTCGGTCTGATACGCACCGCGTATAGCGGCGGCGTACCGCGCTGGATCTGGCCGGCGTTGCTGCTGGCACCGCTGGTGCGCTACGAGAGCGCCGCGCTCATCCTGCCGGCGCTCGGCGTGCTGTGGTGGCACGGCGAGCAGCGCGGCGCGCTGGTCTGCGGCGCGTTGATCGCAGCAATGCTCGCCGGATTCTCGCTCGCGCTGCTGTCGGCCGGCCTCGGCGCGCTGCCCACATCGGTGACACTCAAGCTCGGCGGCGATGGCGTCGACACCACCCCACTGGTCTCTATCGGTTACAACCTGATGTCGCGTCAGGGCGCATTGCTCATCTGCCTCGGGCTGCTGCTGCTGCTCGGCGGCGGGGACGAGCGACTGCGCGCGGCGCGCGGCGCCGTGGGCTTCGCCACCATCCTGCATATACTCTTTGGGCGCATCGGCTGGCTCGGCCGCTACGAGATCGCCGCGTGGGGTGCCGCGCTGCTCATGGTCGTGGCCTCCCACGGGCCAGCGCTGTGGCGCGCGATCTTCTCTGGCACGGCGGTGCGAGCCGCCGTGGCACTGGCCGCGCTGACGATAGTGCTCGGCAAAGAGTACATCGATATCGCTCTGTCGACGCCGGCGCTGAGCCAGGTTCAGTATATCCAGCAGCAGCAGATGGCGCGCTTCGCCACCGAATACTATCTCGGCAATGTCGCCGTCAATGATCTCGGGCAGGTCTCCTACCACAACGATGCCTACATCCTCGACCTGTACGGTCTTGCGTCGCGCGAGGCGGCCACGCTGCGCATGACCAGCACCGACCCGGCATGGATGGAGCGGCTCGCCGCCGAGCACGACGTCGGGCTGATTATGATCTATGACTCGTGGTTCGATGGCGTCCCGCCGACGTGGATCAAGCTCGGCGAGCTGCGGCCACGCGGCGGCGATTCCTACGAGGTCAGCTTCTATGCCCGCCCGATGGACCGAGCTCGCGCCGAGACCGCGCTGGATGCCTGGATCCCGACGCTCCCACCGCGCGCGGAGTTCGTCAGGTAGGCGGCCAGCCGCGCTACGGCAGCGTCGGCGCGAGCCGCTCGCCGCGCTGCCATGCGCGCAGGTAGCGGTACGGCGCGATCTCGCCGCGGCGGGTGGCCCAGTCGTCAGCGGTGGTGGGGTGCGAGATGCCAAAGTGGACGTGAGACTCGACTCCGCGCGCGTCGCCGCTGTCGCCGCTCAGCCCGAGCAGGTCGCCGGCGCGCACCCGCGCCCCCGGCGCGATTCCATCGGCGATCTGCAAAAGGTGCGAGCCGTAGTAGCGTACGCCGTCATCGCCAACGATCGCCACCGAGAGGCCGCCACGGTCGGCGCCGAGGTTAGTGGCCGCCGACCAGCTATCTTCATAACTGACGTAGTCCACGATGCCGTCGGTGACCGCCACAAACGAGCTGCCGATCGGACAGAAAATGTCGGCGGCCGGATAATCGTGGTGAAACTTGCCGTAGCGGACCTTCGCCCCCTGCACCGGGAAGACGTAGCTCGCCGCAGCCGATGGCGCGGCGGTAAGCTGTGGCCGAGAAGTTGACTGCGGCTTCGTTGGCGGCGGGCGGGTCGCGGTTGGGCGAGCCGTCGGCGGCACAGGCGTCGCGCTCGGCGGCACGGGCGTCGCGCTCGGCGGCACGGGTGTAACCGTCGGTAGCGGCGCGCTCGGTGTGGAGGCGACGCTCACTGCGCTACAGCCCACCAGGAGCAGGGCGGCGACCACCAGGAGCGGACGGAGTACGGCGCGGCTCACCTGTGGCACGAACTGTCTTGAAGTATGGTGTGCGGCTGGCTCATCGGCTGCTCCCCAGGCGGTAGGATAACCCATGGTAGCACAGGTGCGGCAAGCTCACATCGCGGCCGGGCCGTCAGCATTAGTTTGGTCCTCGATCGCCAGCAGCCGGCGCGAGGCGAACCCAAGCAGACAAATCAGCGTCGAGAGCGCGCCGCCGACGATGAACACCCCGCCCAGGAGGGACGGGAGACGCGAAGCGCGGGTAGGGGCGAAGCGCGGGATCGAGATCGTGTGGGTGATCGACGCGCTTGCTTCGCCCATACGCACGCGTGGAGACGCGGAGCGCGGGAGACACGGCGACGTGGAGAGAGACACGGTGACGTGGAGAGACATTCGCGCAGATTGGCGAAGATGAGCGGATCAATATTCGGAATCTGTGTTTATCTGCTGTTATCTGTGCTTATCTGTGGACAAACTGCCCGGCATTCGCGAAATCGTAGCGTTCGGCCGCCCGGTCGAAGAGATCGGCGATCGTCGTCATCGTGCGCGTTTCCTCCGCTCGGCCGCTGCTGCGCTCGCCCTACCTCGCTGCTATACCGAGCATCGTCCCTGTGGTGGGCGTCTTGAGCGGTTGCTCGTAAAGATGCCCCATGCCAACCGCCACCAGCGCGATGTACTGCGCGTACGTCGCGTCGCCGCCATAGATCTGGAGTGCGGCATTATAGACTACCCGATAGACCTCGTGCGCATGCGATGGGATCTGCTTGCGAATGCTCTCTGGCAGGTCGTTGCGTGATTGATAGCTCATGGCTGGCTCCTTTGCTGCTCTTAGCAACATGAAGGCAACATACGTGCCAGACGATCGCTCGGTTACACGCAATCCAGCCGCAAAATACTAACAAACATGTCATTGGCTAGCCGCAGCCGGCGCCGCGGCAGGGACATTGCGGACCACCCGCAGCGCGCCGGCGAAGGCCACCAGCAGCAGCGCAGCGGCGATCAAAAATGGCGCGCCGGCGAATGCAAACGGTGCGGCAGGCGATGTGAAGAAGCCAAAGACGCCGGTATAGAGCAGCGGGCCGATCACGCCGACCAGGCTGTTAAGGCTG
>JAYUUK010000330.1:0-10677 GCA_043754595.1 Roseiflexaceae bacterium
CCACATATTCAAGCGCGCACTACGCTGGGGCGAGCGCCCGCTCGACCTCGGCGTCCCATGTGCCAGCGATGCGGACGCCGTACTCGCGCTCGCCGCCGGTGGATTCTGGGCCGCTGAGGATCGGCCGCGCGCCGAGTTTGAAGCCGCCCACCGCCTCGTCGTCCATGCGCTTGTTAATGAAGTGCAGCGCCACCCCGGCGCGCTCGCTGTCGGTGCCATTGGTGCCGGTGGCGTGCGCCACGCCGTAGGCGAAGAACACCGCGCCGCCGGCCGGCAGCTCGACCAGCACGGCTCGCTCCTCGGGCGGGTAGCAGCGGATATGATGGTCGCTCTCCGGGTCGCGGCTGTGCTCGTAGCTGGTTCGGAAGCTGCCGGGAATGACGCGGATCGTGCCGTTGGCCAGCGTCGCCGCGTGGACCGCCGTCCACAGCGCGGTGCCCTGGAGCGGGTCGCCGATCTGGAAGTAAGCGTTATCCTGGTGCCAGTTGGTCGGCGCGCCGCTGTGGGCCGGCTTGAGAAACACCTGGTCGAGGTGCTGCACCACCGGGTCGCCGATCAGCTCGCCGAGCGCCTCGGCCACTTTGGGCGCGAACGGCATGGCGCGGAAGAAGTTGCTCTTATCGTACATTGGGCACAGCTGAAGGTTACTCTTGCTGCTCGAAGGGGTGGTGCCGTCGCCATCGGTGGCCACGTTGCGCAACAAGCCGTCGCGCTTGAGCCGTTCGAGCTCGGCCCGCATCCCCGCCACCTCGCGCTCGGTCCAGAAATCGGGGATCGCCAGCCACCCATCTTCGCGGAACTGCCTGATCTGCCCATCGGTGAACATTGGTGCCTCCTTGTGTGTGCCGCACTACTGTATAGTTTACCGCATCCGCGCGGCCGCACCGCAGACGGCCGCACCGCCATCTACGCTCGCGCCTGCGAGCTCATCGCCGGCCACAGCGCCAGCACCGAGAGCCCGTAGATCGCGGTGACGGCGACGAACAGCGGTGCCCAGCCATAGCGCTGCTGCACTGCGGTGCTGATCAGCGGCCCCACGGCATACCCGACGCTGCTCGCCGCGCCCAGCAGCCCGACCAGCAGCGTGCGGCCGCGCGGCGCGCATCGGCCCATGGCGTAGGCATCGTAGAGCGGCGACGCCATGTTGAACAGCACTACCCGCAGCAGCGCAGCCCCCACCGCTACGCCCAGCAGCGGCGCAAATCCAAGCAGGAGTGTACACGGCAGCGCCAGTGCCCGCGTCACCATCAGCGTCCGCATCGCGCCGAAGCGCATCGCCAGCGCCGGGCCGCACAGCAGCGCCGCGCCAGTGGCGACATCCAGTCCGGCGAAGATCGCGCCGAGCGTCACATCGTCCACCCCGAAGCGGTCGTGGAAGAACAGATTGAGATACGGGATGAGCAGCGCCGCCCCGATCGAGATCAGCGCGATCGGCAGCAGCAACGTCGCTAGTTCGCGCCACGGCGGAAGCAATTCCAGCGTCGCGTCCACCCGCGCGCGCCAGCTCGCTGCCGCTCCGTCCGGTCGCTGCCGCTCCGTTTGGTCACTGCGCTCCGTCTGGTCTTCTAGTTCGCTAGTTTTCTGGTTCGTTGGTTCGCTGGTTCGCTGGTTTTCTAGTTCGCTGGTTCGCTGATTCGCTAGTTTTCTGGTTCGCTGGTTCGCTGGTTCGCTGGTCCCCTCATTTCCAGCCCGATCAGCGGCAGCACCGCCAGCGCAGCCCCGGCCGCCGCCACACCATGCGCCGCCAGGTAGCCGCCCGCTGCACCGCTGGCCCAGCCACCGCGCACCAAAGCGCCAGGCAGCCCGCCGGCCAACAGCGCGCTTAGCCCCGAGACCCCGAGCGCCACCGCCGACGCAGCGCTGAACAGCGCGTCGCGCTGCGTCGCATCGCTCAGTCGCATCTGCAGCGGCGTAGCGCTGACCTGCGCCAGCACCGAGGCCGCGCCGAAACAGGCGGCGCTGACGTAGAGCAGCTCGATGCGCCCGCCCGCGAACAGCGCCAGCCCGATCGCCTGTAGCGCCCCCGCCGCCGCCAGCGCCCGCACCAGCCCCAGCCGCCCGGCCAGCAGCCACAGCGGCCCGCCCAGCGCGGCGGCCACCACAAACGTCACAGTGCTGAGCGCGCCGAGCAGCGTCCGCGGGTAGCCGAGCGCCAACACCGCCAGGTTGTAAAACAGCTGCGGAATGGTCAGCGCGGCGGTGGAGAGCGCCACGTGCAGCAGATAGCGCCGTGCCCCGCCGCCGAGCGCCCTGTAGCTGACGAGCGCAGATCCGATGTGGCGGCTCATAGCCCTCGCAGCCCGCCGGCGGTGCGGCGGAAAATATCGTCAATCGTCAATCGTCAATCGTCAATCGTCAATCGTCAATCGTCAATCGTCAATCGTCAATCGTCAATCGTCAATCGTCAGCAGCAACGCCCAGTCCTGCCCATGGCCGGCGCTCGGCGGCACGAACGGCTGGAGCATCGTCCGCTCGAACACCCCGATCTCGCGCCGCTCGCCGCTCCGTGGGTCGCGCCACTCCGCCGCCACCCGCTCTCCGCCAAGCCTGAGCAGGTCGATGGTCGTCGGCCGGCCGTCGGGGATGTAGACGATCGCGTACGACCGATCGTCGGCCAGCGCGGCGGCGATATGCGCCCCGCCCTCGCCGGCGTCGTTCTGCACCAGCGATTGGTCAGGCGCGCGGTCCTGCCGCAGCTCGAACAGCGCCCGCACATGTGCCATCTGCCCAGCCCCCGGCAGATCAAGCGCCGCGTGCCACGGCGTGCGAGCGTGGGTGATGGGCGGGTTGCGCGCCGGGTCGAGGAACTGCCAGATATCGTGGCAGCCATAGGTGTGCCCGAACCCGCCGGCCAGCAGCCCCCAGTAGGCGAACTTGCGCACGTCGTCGGCGTCCAGGTAGCCATTCGCTAGATCGAAGCCGATCGGGTGGTCCTCGTAGCCAGGCTCGGCGTCCATGCACGGCTTGACCGGCGAGCGGGCGTAGTCCTCGGCCACCGAGCGGTAGCTGTCGCGGTCGCGGGTGTGGCCAGACTGCAGCGTGTTGAAGTCCAGCCAGTCGTCGTCGTGGAAAAACTCGGCCGAGCTGCGCTGCCCCTGGGTGTGAAAGGTCATCAGGTGCCGCCCGCCGTCGCCGCGACGCACCCCGGCCGCCATCGCCCTGATGATCGCCGCCTGCGCAGCGGTGTCCACCGCGCGGTCGCCGCCCAGCATCCAGATAATCTTGGCAGCGCGGTAGCGCGCGCCGATCCACTCGCCGTAGATTGCGGCACGCTCGAGCGTGAAGATCTCAGGGCCAATGCCCCACTGCTTGTTCCACTTGTCGCCCCACGTCGGCAGCAGCGCCAGCCACAGCCCAAGATCGTTGGCCAGCGCCACCACTGCATCGACGTGTCGCCAGTAGGCCTCTCCCGGCCGCGTCACATCCAGCTCTTCGAACGGCAGGTCGCCGTTGGCGTTCGGCTGCGTCAGCCCATCGTACTCGGCCAGCGCCACCGCCTGGATCGCGGTGAAGCGCTTGGCCGCCCGGTCGCGCAGGTACAATTCGGCATCCGCCAGCGTCGGCCGGTGAAACAGCTCCCAGGCGGTATCGGCCAGGTAGAAGAACGGCGCGCCGTCCGGCAGCGTCAGGAAGCGCCGATTGGGGCTCACATTGAGCGATCGTGACATGGTCATCCTCGTGGGATCGCGAGAGCGGAGCGACACAAGTTGACGCCTGCCGCGAGATGTCCGATTATACGCCCATCCGCCGGCGCCGCTAGCGCCTCGCCACGAGTGAACCATGCAGCCAACCCTGACCGCCACCTACCGCACCGCACCGCCCGCCTGGGCGCTGGCGCAGCGCCACCTGATCGCCAGCATGGACGCCGCCATCGCGCCGTTTCAGCAGCGCTACACCCGCGCCGATGGCTCGCTCGTCTGGCGCGAGACCTGGCCGGGCTTCGATGGCTCGGACGATGGCTACGAGATGTTTCAGAACTGGGCGCTGTTCAGCGCGCTCGGCGGCGCGCCGGCGGCCCACGGCCGCGCTCGCTTCCTCTGGGAGGCCGTCACCCGCCAGTTCACCGGCTACGGCCAGGTCTGGCGCGAGTTCGACGCCGGATACGACTGGATGCACCACGGCGAGAGCTCGACGGCCATGTACGCCTTCCCGCTGGTTGATCCGGCCGACGCGCTCCACCGCGCCCGCACCAGGCGCTTCGCGGCGATGTACACTGGCGGCGATCCACAGGCCGAGAACTGGGATGCTAGCCTGCGCATGATCCGCTCGCCGATCAACGGCAGCCGCGGCCCGCGCTTCGTCAATCAGTGGGACGACTGGTCCACCCACCGCGCCATCCTCGACCCATACCCCGCCCCGTTTGAGGATATCCCAGGCGTGGCCGGGGAGGCCGCGCAGTGGACCGACGATGCGGTCTACGCTGAGATTCTGGCGCGGCTCAACGCTCGCATGATGCGCGGCGATGTCCCGCTCAACCTCTCGGCCACCAGCCTCGTGACCCACGCCTACCTCTGGACCGGCGAGGGCCAGTACCGCAGCTGGGTGCTGGACTACCTCGAATCGTGGGCCGAGCGCATCGCTAGAAACGGCGGGATCTGCCCAGATAACATCGGCCCAAACGGCGTCATCGGCGAGCTGATGGGCGGGGCATGGTGGGGCGGCTACTACGGCTGGCGCTGGCCTCACGGCTTCATGACCATCATTCAGCCGCTGACGATCGCGGCGATGAACGCCACGCTGCTCACCGGCGACGTCGGCTACCTCGATATCCCGCGCAGCCAACTGGACCGCATGATCGCGCTCGGGCGCGAGGAAGACGGCCGCCTGCTCATCCCGCAGCGCCGCACCGACGAGGGCTGGACCGCCTATCGCCCGCTCCCGCCCGAGTATCCGCTCCAGCTCTGGGCGCTTTCCCACGATGTGCGCGACGCGGCGCGGCTGGCGCAGTTCCCCGAGCGCGCCAGCCAGTGGCGCGCCGTCGCCCCCGGCCGCGGCAAGGGCGATGACCAGCACATCGCGCCATGGTACTGCTACCTGCGCGGCGATAACCCTAGCTACCCCGAGCAGATCCTGGCCGCCCAGTACGCCGAAGTGGCACGGCGACTGGAGCTCATGCGCGCCGATGACGGCGACCCAGAGCAGTGGGATGTCCATCACTGGCAGGATATCAACCCGGTTCACACCGAGGCGCTGCTCCAACTCACCTGCGGCGGCCCGCAGATCATCTATCACGGCGGCCTGCTCCACCTGCCCATCCGCCACTTCGACGCCATCGAGCGCCGCCCAGGGCTGCCCCAGGATGTCGCCGCGCTGGCTCACACCGTCGAGGCCGACCGGATCGGGCTGACGCTGGTCAACTGTTCGCCGCTCCACGCCCGCCGCCTGACGATCCAGGCCGGCGCGTACGGCGAGCATCGCTTCAGCGGCGCGGCGGCGGTGAGCCGCGGCGAGACCCGCGCCGCCAGCGTCGCTGGCCCGCACCTGACCGTCGAACTGCCGCCGGCCACCACCATCGAGCTGCGCATCGGCCTCCAGCGCTTCGCCGGCGCGCCGAGCTACGCTCAGCCGCCGCTCTAGCGCTAAACGTAGAACGATTGAACGTTGAGCGTAGAACAAAACCGCACCGCAACGCCATTGATTGGCTATCGCGCACAAAAAGAGCGCGGGCCTTTGGCCCGCGCCTACGCTCGGCGATCTTGTAGCTCGTGTTCAGCCTGCCCGACGTGCCCGGCGTCGCTACTCAGCCAGCGCCGCATCGAGCGTGATGCTGAGTCCTGGTCGCAAGAGGTTGGAGACCGGGCATTGCTTCTCCGCCTCGTCGGCCAGCTGCATAAACTCCGCCTCGCCGAGCCCCGGCACCTTGCCGCGGGTCACGAGATGCATCGTCGTGATCGTACCGCCGTCTAGCGTGATCGTGGCCTGCGTGCTGATTTCGTCTGGCACGTGGCCCTTGCCGCTCAAATAGTTCGAAAATGCCATGCTGTAGCACGCCGCGTGGGCTGCGGCGATCAGCTCCTCCGGGTTCGTGCCTTTGCCATTCTCGAAGCGGGTCAGAAACGTGAACGGCGCGGCGTCGAGCGCCCCACTCGGTGCCGAGATCGTCCCGCTGCCGCTCCGCAGATCGCCGTGCCACACCCCAGTCGATGTTCGCTCGATAGCCATGAGAAGCTCCTTTTTGTCGATACCGATCGTTACGTCGGCGAGTATACCACCGCGGCTGGAACCAAATGCTTCCCTCATCCGTCTCTCATCCAATGCGGTGGCGATCGAGCCGCCCGAAAATTCCCCAAAGGAGCGACTGATGCGCACACGACTGCTTGGCGTTCTGGTATTCGCCCTCCTGCTCGCTGGCTGCGGCGGGAGCGCCGCGATGGCCCCCACGTCCGCCCCCGCCGAGGCCGTCCAGTCCATGCCTGCCGCCCCTGCCGCCACCGCCGCCCCGGCGAGGGACGCAGCCGGCGGCGCGGCGGTGGAGAGCTACGCCGTGCCGAAAGCCCCAGCCGGCCAGACCACCGGCAACAGCACCTTGCCCGATGTCGGCCGGCTCGTGATCAAAAATGCCGAACTGACGGTGGAGGTCAAAGACATCACCGCAGCGCAGAACCAGCTCCAGGTCAATATCGGCCAGCTCGGCGGCTATATCGTCAGCGCCAGCGTGAGCGGCACGGACGAACGCCAGACCTCGGTGGTCAGCTTCCGCGTCCCATCGGCGCGCTTCAACGACGCGCTGACCGGCCTGCAGGGGCTGGCCGAGAAGATCCTCAGCCGCAACGTCGGCGGGTCGGATGTCACCGAGGAGTATGTCGACCTCGAGTCGCGGGTGCGCAACCTGGAGGCCACCCAGGTGCGCCTGCTTGATCTGCTCAACCGCGCGGACAAAGTCGAGGATATGCTCAATATCAACAACGTCCTGACCGACGTGCAGTGTCAGATCGAGCAAGCTAAGGGGCGGATGCAGTACCTCAAGCAGAACTCGGCGATGTCGACGATCACCGTCACATTCCAGCCGGTCCCGCTGCCGGTGGTCGAGTCCGTGGTGCCAGAGGAGGGCTGGCAGCCGATGAATATCGCGCGGGCCACCGTGCGCGACCTGCTCAGCTTCGGCCAGGGGTTGCTGAGCCTGGCGATCGTGGCGCTGATCTGGTCGCCGGTGTGGGTAACGATCGTGCTGCTGCTGCGCTGGGCCTGGCTGCGCATGCTCGGCGGGCGCAGGGCCCCGGTCAAAGAGCCACAGCAGCCAGCCTCTATAGATTGACTATTGAGCTATTGCCACTCCACGTTGTGCGGCTTTTAGGCGGCCTAAAGGCCGCACAACATGGGAAGTTCCTGGCTCGTGGCTCTTATCTTCTGGCTCCTTGCTCCTTACTACCTACTCCTTGCTACCTGCCCTCGCCTCTACAGCAGATCATCGTCCTGCGCCAGCTCGCCGCCAGTCTTACGCACCAGGCTGACCGCCGGGTCGATCTGAAGCGAGCCGTGCTGCGCAAATGAGACCGTCAGCAGCTCGCGTCCGTCGAGCTCGAACCAGGCATCCTCCACCGCCCCATCGCCATACGGCAGGCAGAAGACTCGGTCACCAGGTGCGAAGCGGTGCTCGTTCGGCCCGTCAGCCCGTCGCTGCGGCGGGGTAGGGCGCGCTGGCGGCGTCTGCGCCTCCTGCTGCTGACGCATCCGTCTGAGCCGCGCCAGTAGGGCGGCGGCGTCGGGGGCTGGCTCGGCTTGGGGCTCCTGGCGGGCGGGCGGCTGACGCGGTGGGTCGTAGCGCGGCAGCTCGGGCGCGCGCTTTGGCGGCTCGGGCTGGCGCGCCGGCGGCTCAGGGCGCGCGGGCGAGCCGGTCGCCCTGTCAGGTGCGGGCGGCGGCTGACGCGGGGAATCGTAGCGCGCCGGTGGCTCGGGCGGGCGGGCGGGTGGTTCGGAAGGACGCGATGGCTCGTGTGGTGCGCTTTTTGGCTCTGCCGGGCGCGCGCCGCTCTCAGGGAACAGGCTGCGCTGTCGCCCCGTGTTATCGCGTGGCGGCATGCGCGGCGGCTCGACCCGTGGCGGCTCAGCGGGGCGGGCGGATGGCGTTTCGGGAGCACGGGCGGCTGGGGGTGTGACGCGCGGCGGCTCAGCCGGGCGCGCTGGCGGCTCAGCCGAGCGCGCTGGCGGAATTGCAGCACGCGGCGGCGTGCGCGGCGGATCGGCTGGCGAGGCGGCGCGCGGGGGGATGTACAGCACCGACGGCTGGTCGTCGATCTCTGGCGCACGCGGATCGGCAGCTCTACCGACCAGATTGCCAAGCGCCGGCTCCGAGCTGCCGAGCACAAACAGCAGCCAGTCCTGGTCGTTGCGACCGAGCGGTTCGAGCAGCGGGTCGGCGCGGCAGGCCAGCGCGATATCGTAGGCCAGCGGCAGGATCTGCTCGGCGTGATCGTACAGCCAGCGCGCCAGCCCTGAGCCTCCCGGCTGAACATCGGCGAACACGATCCGCTGCTTGTCTGGCACATAGCACGAGATGATATCGGTGATGGCCACATTGGCGCGCATGCTTAGTGCCGCTGCCACGCTCCAGCCCACCAACTGGCCCTGAATCGTCAGCGCCACCGGCAGATCGATCCAGCACAGATGCGCCAGCCAGGCCGTCTCGCCTGGGGTGCGGAGCGTCACCTCCTGCGGCTGCTGCTGCGGCACATGCTCGCGGTAGGCATAGATCGTCTCATTGGCCATCCCGCGGCCAAAGCCGATCGGCCGCCCCCCTGCCAGCGCGCGTTCGCTGAGCGTATCGCGCAGCTCGATGGTGGCGCGGCGCAGCGGGTAGGTGCGCCGCCCGTTGGACTCCATCCGCAGCGTGATGCTCGCCTGCTCATCGTTGTGAGCCTTCACCACTGCCCCGCCGCTCCCCAGCGGCAGCGCCGCCCCCAGATACATCCAGCGCTCGAGCCCGGTCGGGTCTAACTGCGTCACCACTGCGCCGATCTCGTTGAGCGCCAGCACCGCCGCCCCCGACGACGTCAGCAGATCCACTTCGGCGTACGGGTCGCCGACGTGAGCGGCCGGCGTGAAGGCGACCTCCGGGTCGGGCAGGTCCAGCAGGTCGCCTTTGCGCACTAGCCGGTTGACGATCTCCTGGACGCCCCACTGCTCGATATCCTCGCCGGTCAGCGGCAGCTCATTGGCGGCGCACAGCAGGTGCTGCACCGTCACATAGCTGTTGATCGACGAGCGCGGCCAGGCGGTCGGCTGACCGGAGACCAGCAGATCGACGTGCCGCGCCACCGCCTGGTCTACCAACGTATCGCCGAGCACCACGATGACAGCTCTAGCGGCCGACCGCTGCATGCGATGAAGCGCGCTCTGGGTGGCCGGGGCGCCAACCTGGATGAGGATCTGCACCGCCGGGGCATCTGGTCCAAAGCTGACTCCCGGCGTATCGCCGATCAGCGGCAGCAGCAGCAGCCGCTCCACCGCAGTACATACCAGATGGACGTGATACCCCTGACGCTGCAGCGACTGCGCGAGATCCCATGATTCGCGCAGCCTGGAGTTCGTCCCCTGCCAGATCGCAAATGTGCTGCCGGGGTGAGGCATATCGTCGGCGCCGATCAACCGCCATTGGTCACGGATGAGGTGCGCCAGCGCGGCATCTGGCTCGGCCATCGTCTGGACGGTGGCCAGGTAGCGGAGATCGGGCGCGCCGTGGTGGGCGGCGACCCTGGCGAGCCGCACGACCAGATCGGCGATGTGAGCGCCAGCGATACCGCCGTATTGCTGCGCCTCGAACAGCACCACGAGTCCGAGCCGCTCCCACATCGTGCGCCACGCCCGCTCGTGGTGGCGCAGCAGCCGGCCGTGGAGCATCTCCGGTGTAGCGATGATAATCTTGGCAAACGGCGAGGGCCGCTGGTCGCGGGCGTCGTCGATCAGCAGCGTGGCATCGCAGCGCAGCGGCGCGGGGAGCTGCGCGTTGATAGCGGTGAGCCGGCTGTGGATCATCCAGGCGGTGGCGCGGTCATTGGCGAGCAGCAGCGCTGCGCTTGAAGGCGCGTCCGTCAGCAGCGCGTAGACCATCAGCAGCGCGCTGCGGGTCACATCGGCGACGCTGGCCATCAGCGCCACCGCATCGCCGCGGCGAATGCTGGTGAGCGCCTGCGAGTGGTGCGGCCGAAACGGCTCGGAGGTCATCGCCTGCCAAGCCTGCGCCAGCGTCTGGTCTGCGGGGAAGTGGCTGATACGCTCACCGACGATCGGGTCGAGCGTGCGCAGCGCGATCAGCGGGCTGGCATCGCCGCGCCCGCGCTGTCTGGCCAGTGCATCGAGGATATCGCCAATACTATGCATCGTGCGTTCCGACGGCTTCTCTTCTTTCTATTGTAGCATGGTCTCGACCGGAGTTTGACACAGACACAACACTATGGTATATTCTCACGTACTGCTCTGCGGGACGTTCTGTGAATAACAAGCGTCACTACACATGTGCTAGCGCGACTGATTGGCGTGCCGGGCGGTGGGTAGCATGCGCGGGGCCGCACCTTAACAACAGCAATTGAGGAATGGGTGAAACGAATTGGGTCAGCCAGGCTAACCCGATCCGAGCCAATCAACATATGAAGAGTTTGATCCTGGCTCAGGACGAACGCTGGCGGCGTGCCTAATGCATGCAAGTCGCACGGAGACCTTCGGGTCTGAGTGGCGCACGGC
>JAYUUK010000331.1:0-3525 GCA_043754595.1 Roseiflexaceae bacterium
GTGGGAGATGGCCTCGCCCGCGACAACGCCCGTTACGGGGTTCGAAGGGGCGAAGCCCATCGCCGGGGAGCCTGAGGGGCGCGGCCGCCCCTCGGCCAGGTGCCGGGCGGAGCGCCTGCCCAGGGTTACCGTTTAGGCGTGCTTCGCCCGAACGGGCAGCGCGCCTGCCGACGGTCGCCCGAGACGAAGGGGCCGAGCGCCGGCGCGAGCCATCGCCCTCAGCCCAGACGATCATGGTATACTGGCACAATACATTGGAGAGGGAATCCTGTGAGCCGACGCTTCGACATGCGGACGTTTGGCGCGATGATCGCCGCTGCGACGATCGGCGCCGCCTGGGCTAGCTACTGTCGCAGCATCACGCCGCCGCCGTACGATGAATCCGAGCTGCGCAATCTGATCTGGGTGATCTTTGCCACGCCGTTCGCGCTGTTTCTCGGCTGGGTGGCCGCGCGGCGCCGCGAGCTGTGGCTGGCGGCGTTCGTCTGCTTCTGCATCTACTTCTTCGCCGCATTTCTGGCGGCGCGCTACGAGACCTGCACCGTGGTCCACGGCGGCTTCAGCTTGACGAGCTGCTTCACCGACACCAGCGCCGCGCTGGATCTGGCAGGGGCGAGCGGCCACCGGATCTACTTCGAGTCTGCGGTGGTGATTCATGTCATAGCCGCCGTCATCGTCGCGGTGCAGCGCGCGCTGGTGCCGCCGCCCACCGCGCGCCACACTGAGGACGGCGACGAGCAGGCGCGCGATGTCGCCACCAGCCAGTAGCCGGCGCCAGCCGAGGAGAGGTCCATGACCAGCACACCGAACGCGGCGCCGCAGCATCTCGGCGTGCGCGAGCGGCTCGAAGCAGCCGAGCGCGCCGCGCTCTCGCCGCACGCCGCCCAGAGCATCACAGCATCGCGCGACCGCGAGCAGCAGGAGAGCCCGACCCGCACCCGCTTCCAGCGCGACCGCGACCGCATCCTGCACTCCAAGCCGTTCCGCCGGCTCAAGCACAAGACCCAGGTGTTCATCGCGCCAGAGGGAGACCACTACCGCACCCGGCTGACCCACACGCTCGAAGTGACGCAGATCGCCCGCACTATCGCCCGTGCGCTGCGGCTGAACGAGGACCTGACCGAGGCGATTGGGCTCGGCCACGACCTCGGCCACACGCCGTTCGGCCACGCCGGCGAGACCGCGCTCTCGCACGCCATCGGCTACTCGTTCAGGCATAATGAGCAGAGCCGGCGGATCGTCGAGGTGCTGGAGCGCGGCGGCGAGGGGCTCAACCTGACCTACCCAGTGCGCGAGGGGATTTACCTACACTCCAAGGCGCGGCGCGATATCATGGCCACCGCGTGGGGGGTGGCATCCACGCTCGAGGGGCAGATCATCAAGATCGCCGACTCGATCGCCTACATCAACCACGATATCGACGATGCGCTGCGCGCCGGGCTGATCCGCGCCGAACAGCTGCCGCCCGAGGCGATAGCGGTGCTGGGCGACAGCCACGGGCAGCGGATCGATACTATGGTGGACGACCTGATCGATTTCAACTGGTGGGCGAGCGGCGACGGCGCGCCGCCCGACCCGCCGCTGCTGGCGATGAGCCCTGGTGTGCTGGCGGCCACCAACGCGCTGCGCGAGTTTATGTACGCCAATGTTTACCTCGGCTCGGTGGCCAAAGAGGACGACGGCAAGGTGCGCAAGGTGATCGAGCTGATCTACCAGCACTTCATGCGCGACCCTGAGCAGCTGCCGGATGACCTGCTGGCGATCAATAGCGCGCGCAGCGAACCGATCGAGCGCGCCGTGCTGGACTACATCGCCGGCATGACCGACCGCTACGCCATCAAGATCTTCACCGACCTATACGTCCCCCGTACTTGGAGCGCCTAAACATTGGCTATTGACGAATGAGCAATTGTCAATAGAGCAATCCTAATCAGCCTAGGAAAGGGGGGATCTCGGGGACACCCAGAGGGTACCCGGCCCCCAAACCCCGCTCTGCGCTTCGCGCGTTTCCAACGCACGTAGGATTGCTATCGTCAATAGTCAATCGTTAGTAAACTATGGCATCAGTCACCGACGAAATCAAAGACAAGATCGATATCGTCGAGCTGATCGGCTCGTCGGTCCAGCTCAGGAAGTCTGGCAGGAGCTACCTCGGGTTCTGCCCGTTCCACGCCAACACCCGGACGCCGGCGTTCTACGTCTATCCGGAGAGCCAGAGCTTCCACTGCTTCGGCTGCAAGGCGAGCGGGACGGTCTTCGACTTTGTGATGCGCCGCGAGGGTTTGGAGTTCAAGGATGCGCTGACGAAGCTGGCCGAGCGGGCCGGCATCACGCTGCACGAGCGCACGCCGCAGGAGGACCAGCAGGACCAACTACGCACCAGGCTGCTGGAGGTCAACACCGCCGCCGCCGCCTTCTTCCACCACGTACTGGTCAAATCGCAGCGCGGCGATGCGGCGCGCGACTACGTCAGGCGGCGCGCCATCGACCAGCCGACCATTGAGGCGTTTCAGCTCGGCTATGCGGTAGACGACTGGAGCGCGCTGCTGAGCTACCTGACCGATCGGCGCGGCTTCAGCGCAGACGACCTGGTGGCGGCAGGGCTGGCGATCGAGCGCGAGAGCGGCGGCCACTACGACCGCTTCCGCAACCGGCTGATGTTCCCCATCCGCAACCCAAAGGGCGAGATCATCGCGTTTGGCGGCCGCGCGCTCGGCGATGCGCAGCCCAAGTATATGAACTCGCCGCAGACGCCGCTGTTCGATAAGGGGCGCGTGCTGTACGGCATGGACCTGGCGCGCGAGAGCATTCGGGCGAGCGAGGCGGTCACCATCGTCGAGGGCTACGTCGATGTGATCATCGCCCACCAGCACGGCTTCAAAAACGTGGTGGCCCCGCTCGGCACAGCGCTCACGGCAGACCACGTGGCACTGCTCAAAAAGCAGGCCAAGACCGTCTATCTGGCGCTCGACGCCGACGCCGCCGGGGTGCGGGCCACGCTCAAAGGGCTACAGATCCTGCAGGAGAACCCGGACGGCGAGCTGGTGGCGGTGCCATCGGCGCAGGGGATCATCGGCTTTCAGCGCAAGGTCGATATCGAGATCAAGATCATCGAGCTGCCCGACGGCCGCGACCCCGACGAGGTGATTCAGGCCGACGCCGATGTCTGGCGCGCGGCGGTGGCTAACGCCCGCCCGGCGATGGACTTCTACATCAGGGCGTTCGCCGGCAGCATCGACCTGACCAACGCCAGGGCCAAAGCTGAGGCGGTGACCAAGCTCGCGCCACTGATCGGGCAGGTGGCTAATCAGGTTGAGCGGGCACATTATGTCCAGCTGCTGGCGCGGACTATCGATATCGAGGAGCGGCACGTGCTGGCGAGCATGGGGCAGCAGTCGCGGCGCGAGATCGGGCGGCCGGGCGGGCGCGAGCCACAGCGCGCCGCGCCGCCGGCCGCCGAGCGCGTCGCCCCACGGGTCGGCGGCGGGCGGCGGATCCACGAGGAGACGCTGTTGAGCTTGCTGC
>JAYUUK010000332.1:0-3522 GCA_043754595.1 Roseiflexaceae bacterium
AGTGCAAAACGGTTGATCCACTCCGCCGCACGATGCAGCGCATCCCAGTGCGCTCCTGTTCTCCGTTGTGCGCTCAACCGTTTTGCGTTTAGCTATAGCTCCCTCCTATGCCATTTCTCGCCATCTTCGCCCTGCTCTACCTCACCGGCCTCGCGCTGCTGCCGCGATTCGTCGCCTTTAGCGCCATCGAGCGCCACTACCTGCGGATCGTCGCCGGCGCGCTCGTTAACGGCTGGCTGGCCTTCACGCTCTCGCAGCTTGGCATCTTCCACATCGCGCTCCACTGCACCATCGTCATCGCGCTCGGCATCGCGCTCCGATTACTTGCGAAAAGAACCGCAGACCGCGAGACCGGGAAAACTAGAGACCGGGAGGACCGCAGACCCGCAGACCGGGAGAACCGCAGACCGGGAGAACCGCAGACTGCCGATCGCTCGAAGCGAACATTGCCCGGTATCCTGCATTATCTGTGGCTATCTGTGGACAAACTGCCCGGTCTGTTGCTCGTCATCGTCCTCGTCGCCTTCTTCGCGCTCACCGCCCGGCCGTTCGAAGTCATCATCGGCGTCCGCGATGCCGGGATCTACGCCGGCGGCGGCATCGCGGCGGCGCGCACCGGCGGCATCGTCCAGCACGACCAGATCGTCGCCCAGATCGCCGCCGACCAGCTGAGCCAGGATCCAGACCTCGCCGCCGCCGCCGCCCAGGCCGAGACCAACATCCTCGGCGTCCAGAACGCATCGCGCTTCATCGCCAGCCGCCTGCGCGCCGCCGGCCTGCTGATCTACCAGGGCGACCTCGACACCGGCAGCTTCGTGCCCCAGGGCCTCCACCTGTTCACCGCCTGGGTGACGCTGCTCACCAGCATTGGCGGCCCGGCCTTCGGTCTCTACGCGCCCGGTCTGCTCGGGATGCTCGGGGTCTGGAGCGTGGCGATGCTCGGCCGCAGGCTCGCCGGCCCCTGGGTCGGCACGATCGCCGCAGCTCTGCTCGCCCTCAACGCGGCGCAGATCTGGTTCAGCCGGTACTCCACCACCGAGACCGCCGCGCAGTTCCTGACCTTCGCCGGTCTCTACGCCTTCGCCGCGATGCGCTCGTCATCGCCGGCATTCCCAGCGCAGTTGCACGCTGCGTCGGTTGAACCTCGCAGGCGCGTATCGGCAGCACCACGCGGCGTTCGGCGATCGTCAGGAGTCAATCGCTCAGGAGTCAATCCACGAGCGCGCCGCCAACCGATGGCATTCGCCGCGCTGCCGATCATCGCCGGCCTCGCCATCGGCCAGCTCGCCCTCGCCCGCATCGAGTTTTTCCTGGTGGTCGTCCCCGTCCTGCTCTTTCTGCTCTACACCTGGCTCACCCGCCGCTGGGGCCACCAGATCGCCGTCTTCGCCGCCAGCTTCGCCGCGATGCTTCTCCACGCCGCCGTCCAGTTCGCCACCGTCGGCCGCGCCTATGTCTTCGACACCCTTTTCGCCCGGCTGCAGGACTACGCCATCACATCGCTGATCGCGCTGCCGTTTCTCACGCCAAACCTGCGCAACATCTATTTGCTGCGCCCCTGCTCGCGCCTGACGCTCCAACCCTGCCCGCCCGTCGCCGGGATGCCGCCCACCATCGACGCGCCCTGGAATGTCGGGCGGATCGCCGCCGAGATCGCTGTCGTCCTACTCATCATCGCCGCGCTCGCGCTGCTGCGGCGCTATGGCCAGGGCCCGCTCGCCCGCGTCGAGTCGCTGCTGCGCCGATTCTCCCGCCCGCTCCGCCTCGCCTTCGCCATCGCCATCCTCGGCACCGGGCTCTACGCCTACCTGATCAGACCGCAGATCCTCACCGTCGCCACCGTCGCCGCGATCCCAGGCTGCCTCGCGCCCGCCGCGCTCAGCGCCCCAGCCGGGCCGTGCCTCGCGCTCCAGGGCTACGTCGGCGCGCCGATCGCCGCGCCAAAATATCCAGATCCGCTGCTCTTTGCGGTCCGCAGCGCCGGCAGCCTGCTGCGCGGCCGCCTTCCAGCCGCCACGCCTGCCGCCTGCGCCGCCGTCGCCCCTGGCTCGCCCCAGGCCGCCCCGGCCGAAGCGCCGCAGCCGCCAGACTACCTGCGCGACGAAGCCTACCTGCCCGTCGCCTGCCGCGACCTCAGGCTGCGCGACCTGATCGCCAACTCGCAGCCCAACCTCGTCCGCGTCGGCTGGTACACCTCGCCGATCGCCATCCTGCTCGCGATCTTCGGGCTGGCGCTCTGGTGCTACCGCGATCTCTCGGCCCGCTCCTGGCTGTTCTTCGCCAGCAGCATCGCCGCTACCGTCATGTTCGTCCGCCTCACATATGGCACATCCGATCAGCACTACATCTATATCCTGCGCCGCTACGTCCCCCAGGTCTTTCCACTCATCGCCCTCGCCGCCGCCTACGCTATCGCCGCCCTCCTCGGCTACGTCCGTCCCCACGCCCGACCCGCCCGACCCGCCCGGCATCTGTGGCTATCTGCGCGTATCGGTGGACCCGTGCCCGGCTCTTCGGCTCTCCGGTATCTGCGGGCATCTTCGCGTATCGGTGGATCCCTTCTGCTCGCCGCCCAGCTCACCTTCCTCATTGTCACCGGCCTCCCGATCGCGCGCCACACCGAGTACGCCGGCGCCCTCGACCAGACCGCCGCCATCGCCGCCCGCTTCGCCCCCACCGATATCGTCGTGTTTCGCGGCGGCGCGCCCAGCTACGCCCAGTCGCGCGATATCCCCGATATCCTCACCACCCCGCTCACGCTCATCCATGGCGTCAACGCCTTCACCATCAAGAGCAAAGACCCGACCCGCTACGCGCCCCAGCTCGCCCGCTACGTGCAGCGCTGGCGCGAACAGGGCCGCACAGTCTACCTCGCCAGCGGCCCGAGCGGCGCGCTCGCCCTCCCCGGCTACGCCCTCGTCCCCGCCGGCACCATCGGCCTCGACGTGCCCGAGTTCGAGCAGCTCACCGACCAGAAGCCGCGCAACGTCCAGCGCTTCGCGGTTGAGTTTGCGCTCTACCGCCTCGAACCGGCCGTGCCAGCGCCGCTGCCATCAGCTCGCCCCAGCGTGGCCCCCGATTCCTACGGGCTTGAGATCCGTGGCCTCTACCGCGCCGAGACCATCGCCGGCGCCGCGCTCGCCTGGACCGATGGCGATGCCCTGCTCCGCGTCCCTTACGCCGCCGCCCCACCGTCCCAGATCGCCGTGCGCCTCGCGCCAGGGCAGCGCCCCGCCGCGCTCGGTGCAACCAACGTCTGCATCGCCGTCCGCGCCGAGACATCGTTTTGGACCGAAGACCCGGCGGCGCCGCCGTTCCTCGGCCAGCGCTGCTTCACCCTCGCCCCCGAGCCAGCCACCTACACCATCCCTATCCCGCCCGGCGTCGGCCAGTCCGTCACCGGCGCGCTCCTCGTACACATCGCCAGCGATACCTGGATCCCCGCCAGAGATGACCCGGCGCAACGCGATCGGCGGCAGCTCGGCGTCCAGCTCCTCGGCATCGAAAGCATCCCGTAGGGAC
>JAYUUK010000333.1:0-3518 GCA_043754595.1 Roseiflexaceae bacterium
GACCGTCCAGCACCTGCACCTCATAGCGACCGCGCAGGTAGACGCCGCTATTGCCGTGCGGCGCGTAGCGAAACTCGAGGTGCAGCTGGAAATCGCCAAATTTTTGGTCGGTGACGATGTTGCCGCCCGGCTTGCTATTGCGCATGATGCCATCCGCCACGTCCCACTGGCTCTCGCCCTGAATGACGTGCCAGCCGGTTAGATCCACACCGTTGAACAGCGCGATCGGCTCGCCCCAGGTTGGCGGAGCCGCGCGGCGCAGCGATGGGGCACGGCGGCCGGTCCAGCTCACAGTGCTGCCATCCGGGAGCAGGATCGTCCCGCCGAGGGCATCGCCGTCGAGCTGGCCCTCAAGCGTCAGGTCGCTGTCGCCACGCTCGTACTGCGGCGGGATGGCGAAGCGCAGCCCGCGCTCGCTCAGCTCAACCCGCGCGATCGGCCTGGCGCTGCCGTGCGTCCCCACAAACTGGCCGCCCACGGCCTTCGGCCCGAGCTGGCGGATCTCCATCCAGGCCGGCTGCTCGCCGACTGGCAACTGTATGGTGAGGTCCCAGCGTCCCAGCAGCGCGAGCTGTGCATCTGAATATGGCATTGTGTCGCTCCTTTGCGTCCCGGCGGCCCATCCGCCGGCGTGTGTTCTCGATTGTACCGCAATCCTGGGGGAGAAAAATGGATCGGGGGCTGCGCCCCCCAGGCCCCCATGCGCATCACGCTTCTTTTCTGAGGCGCTGCGCGCCATGGAACCACTTTTCTTTCTGCCGCTGCGCAGCGGCAGGAAAAACAGGAGCGACCGCGCTGCCGCAGGCCGAAAAAAACGTACTGCGCAGCGTCAAAATTGGTTCCGTGGAACACACGTGATACGCCTGGGGGCTGCAGCCCCTTCGACTGCGCTCAGTGCACGCCCCAGGCCCCCGCGTTGCGCTGCGCACATCCCATGGAGGGGCTGTAGCAGGATGGGTGCCGCAGCGGCTCTCACAGCATGGTACGATAAAGCTGGGGTTGCCAGCGAGCGGGAGCGACGAAATGGACACGATCACCACGCTTTTTTTCGATATCGGCGGCGTCTGCCTGAGTAACGGCTGGGACCACGAGCAGCGCCGGGCGGTGGCCAAGCAGTTCGGCATCGAGCACGAGTCCTTCGACAGCCGCCACCAGCAGATCGTCGATAGTCTGGAGCGCGGCTTTATGACGCTGCACGAGTACCTAGACTGGGCGGTGTTCTACGAGCCGCGCGCGTTCAGCCACGAGGAGCTGGAGCAGGCGATCAAGCGGCTCTCGACGCCGATCGACGGCACGCTCGAGCTCGTGCGGGCCGTCGGCCGCTCGCGGCGCTACCTGCAAATGACGATCAACAACGAGTCGCGCGAGCTCAATGAGTACCGCATCGAACGCTTCGGGCTCGGCGAGCTGTTCACCGGTTTTTTCACCTCGTGCTACCTGGGGCTGCTCAAGCCGCAACCGGAGCACTACCGGCGCGCGCTGCAGATCGCACAGCGCCCGGCGGGGCAGTGCCTGTACATCGACGACCGGCCGCTCAACGTCGAGGTGGCGCGCATCCTCGGGATGCAGACCATTCACTTCGAGAGCGCGGCGCAGCTTGAGCGCGACCTGCGCGACGCCGGCGTGCAGCTCTGAGCTGGCCCTGCCGCTTCCACGCTTCCGGGAGGCTGCGCGGGAGAAGAGAGCGAGCCGTTACTTGCCCCATTGCGGCCCATAGCCGTTGCCAGGTAGCGTGGTGGGCGCATCGCCGTTTGCTGGCACCCACTGCAATGCTTGTCGGGACGCGGTGTTAACAAGCACTGCTGCGCCGCTATGGTCGGGTGCCCATGCCGCGCTGCTTGCCGCGCCAAAGTCAAGCGCTGCTGAGTTCAACTCGGCGGGCACACTTCCGTCAAGGTGAAGTTGCTGGAGGGTAAACTCCGATGCTGCATAGGCCGCACCCTGCGCGCGGAACAACATCAGGCTGTCGTCGTTTATCTGTTGGGCGCGAGCAACCAACGATACGTTACCGCCTTCTTCGCCTTTGATTAGTTCTTCGGCAGCACCAGTTTGGGCATTCGCGCGCCACAACGCTGGCGAGTTCGGGAGTTGGTAGCTGTTTGAACACAAAACTGAAGCGCTGTCACGGCTCCAAGTCGCTTCGACACAGGCGCGCGGCTGCTCACCTAGTTTGGCAATCTCGATCAGCTCACCGCCACGGTGGAGCACCGCCATGCCCCTGCCGCTAACATCGCCCGCCGGCCGATTGCCACGGTTTGGCGTTACGAGCAACAGCAGGCTGCTTGCATCCGGCGACCAAGCGACCGGGTGAAACGAGCGTGCACCTTCGGGCGGGTTGTCCATGTCAGGCACCGGGTCGTTTTCGATCACGCGGCTTGGACGCCCGCCACGTGGTGTTGTCGACCACACGCCCGGCGCGGATGTATCCTTGCCGATTTCCCAGCCTGCCGTTGGCGCGGTGGTTTCAAAGCTGATTTCGCCTGATGGCGAAAAGATCGGCGCACTGACTGGGCCGGAAACAAGTTCGGTTCGCCCCTCACCTTGGGCATTGAGGTAGACAATCGCCCGCTTTTCGGATTGCCAATCGCCGACGGCGTAGACCAGTGTGCCATTAGCGGGCGACACGGCGAAGGAGTTGATAGTTTGGGTTTCGTTGGTAATTTGGCGCAGGGTTGTGCCGTCGCGCCCGATCTGCATGATTTGCCCGCTGGTGCCGTCGATGAAATACAGTGGCGCAGGCAGCGTTTCGGCCACGGCAGTTGGTGCGGGAAGTTGAGCGGTTGGCTGCTCGGCAACCAGAGGTGGCGCAGCGGTTGGTTGCGTGGTTGGCAGCGTTGTTGCCACTGGCGCGTTGGTTGCGAACGCTGTTGGTTGCGGTGCGGCGGGCGTTGTGCCACACGCGCTGATGCTCAGCATAACCAGAAGTGGGGCGACAAACAGGTGTGTGGCGCGTGCGAGTGACTGGTCCACGATGTCTTTCTTTTGTATCATAGGATTAACGATAAAGGCAGGCGCAAGCAGTGGCGTGTTTCTATCTTTTGACCTACGTGTGCTTATACTAAAGGCCGAGGTTTGTTCGCGTCCTTTGGCACATATTGACCCATCCGACCACTGAGTTGAAGGTGTTAGAGCAATATAATCGTTGATAGAATAGCATAAAAATAAAAATGGCGCAAATCGTTGTAGACACTATTGCCCCCTTCACACCGCTTTGCTCTGCAAACTGCTTGGCCAAAGCTCGAAGTCGCTCTGGCGAGGTCTCATCGTCAAAGAGCAACCACACATGGCCACCATCATGTGCTTCGCTCCGTGAGGATTGGCCGAATGCGACAAACTTCTGTGCCTCAGCTATCTCTAAAACGCGGCACAAAGCACTCTCTCCGCCCTCATCGATATCGAGAACAGCCGCCCGCGCTAAGCCGGCCTCATTGATGAGCCGTATGGCAACGGTGATATGGCCTCGTAGGTGCGCTCGTAGCAGCTCGTGAGTCAGCGGTTGGTAGAGCTTGGTGTACTTG
>JAYUUK010000334.1:0-3509 GCA_043754595.1 Roseiflexaceae bacterium
CTCGAACGGGAAGGCGTGCATCACAAACCAGTACTTGGTGGTCTCGCACAGCCAGATCAGCGTCGATGTGCCAAAGATCGTCAGCAGCTCGCGCGGGGACCGCAGCGCCTGCAGCCCCTCAATGAAGCGGTCGAACACGCCGTGGACCGTGCCGCGCAGCCGCTCGGGCAACAGCCGATCGACGAGCCAGACGTAGACCGAGCGCATGCGCTCGGGGCGGGCGGCCAGCAGCAGGAAGATGGCCAGCGCGCCGAGAAAGACCACGCTGAAGACCGTGACCAGCGTGGCGTAGAGCGGCGGCAGCGGGGCGAATGGCAGCGTGACGAAGACGAACAGCAGCATCACCAGGCCGTCGAACAGCCGCTCCAGCACCACCGTGGCCAGCGACGCGCTGATCGGGATGCCCTCCTTGCGACGCAGCACGTAGGATCGCAGCACCTCGCCGGCGCGCGCCGGGTAGATATTGTTGCCCATATAGCCGATGACGACAATTGGGAACAGCCGGGCGAGCGGGACGAAGGCGATCGGGCGCAGCATCGAGCGCCAGCGCCATGTGCGCAGCCAGACCGCCACAAAGTAGATCGCCACGCCAGGGACGATCCACCAGTAGTTAGCCTGGCGCACCACCTCCCAGAAGGACTGCAGGTCCAGGCCGCGCAGCGCGAGCCAGATGCAGGCGGCGCTGACAACTAGACCGATGACGAGCTTCCAATGCTTCACACATTTCTCCAGGCGGTAGGGCGGCGACCGGTGCTTATGATACCAGAGTTCGTGATCCAAACGGTGCGGCTGCCGGGCAACCGGGCAGGTTATCCACAGATAGGCACAGATAACCACAGATGTAGATACCGGGCAGATGGGCAGGTTGTCCGCTCGTCTTCGCTCATGTCGCGGGTACCTTGTCCCGCCGCGCCGTGCCAGTACAGATGCTTCGCGGGCCGAGCGTCCCTGGCGGCACACGCTTCGCCCGGCGCGCTCAGTATGACAGGCGAGGGGCATCGCTGCATCTCACGCAGTCACCCACGCGCTACGACTGCCTGCGCGGCCAGAGCATCCAGATGCTGAGCGCGGCGGCGATGCCCCACGCCCACTGCGCCTCGCCGCCGAAGCCGTTGACCCGCAGCACGACGCCGCCGCCGAACAGCGCGGCGGCCAGGATCCCGCCGCCGAGCCGCACCAGCGAGCTCTCGAGCCGGCGCATGCCGCGCTCGACGCGCGAGAGATCCACCTGGGTCGTCAGCTCGCCGCGGTTGGCGGCCTTGTAGTAGGCGTTCATCTGGCGTGGCAGCGTGAGCGCTATCTGCCCGAGCGCCGTCAGCTCGCGCCGCGCCACGTCCAGGAAGCCCTCGTCGAGCCGCTCGCGGTCGATCATCGCCTGGGCGAACGGGCGAGTCTCATCGAACAGGTTAATCTCGGGGTTGATGCCGGTGACGATCCCGCTGACCAGGCTGATAGCGCGGCCGAGGTAGATCAGATCCTGTGGGATTTGGAACGGCAGGTCGCGGACGAAATGCTCGGTCTCGCTGAACACCTGGTCGACATCGAGGTTGGTCAGCTCGCGCTGCGACCGGTCGAAGGAGTAGCGCAGCAGCACCTCCAGCGCCTGCACGATCGGGCGGCGGTCAGCGCCGGGCAAGATCATCCCCAGCTGGTCGATGGCGTCCACCATGCGCTCGGCGTCGTTGGTGGCCACGCCCACCACGCCAGACCTGACGGTTTCCATGAGCGTGCGTGGCAGCTCGCCGACCATTCCCGAGTCCAGGATCACCAGGGTGAACGGCGTCGGGCCGGGGGCATCTGGCTGGCGCGGCTCGCGGCGGACGAGTAAATTGCCGGGGTGCGGGTCGGCGTGGAAGAAGCCATCGGTGAAGAACATCGTCAGGAAGGCGCTGTTGAGCCGGCTGGCGACCTCGGCGCGGCTGATGCCGGCGCGCTCGAGCGCGGCGTAGTCGCCGATCTTGATCCCATCGACGCGCTCCATGATCAGCACGCGGCGGCTGGAGATCGCGGGGTACGGCTCGGGGAACAGCAGGCCCGGCGTATCGGCGAAGCTCTGGCGAAAGCGTAGCGCCGAGCGCGCCTCTTTCTCATAGTCCAGCTCCTCACGCAGCACGCGGGCGAACTCAACGAACAGCCGCTCCAGGTCGGCGCGGCGTCTGATGAGCGGGTAGTTCTTGATCAGGCGGAGGGCGAACAGTGTGGCCGAGAGGTCGATCTCGACGATCTCATCGATGCGCGGGCGCTGGACTTTGATCGCCACGCGCCGGCCATCGTGGAGCACGCCGAAGTAGACCTGGCCGAGCGAGGCGGCCGCCACCGGGCGCGGCTCGAAGCTAGCGAACAGCTGATCGGGCAGCGCGCCGAGCTCCTGCTCGATGATCGCGAGCGCGTAGGGAAGTGGGGCGGGCGGCACCTCGTCCTGGAGCCCGGCGAGCTCGTCGGTGATCTCGGCCGGGAGGATATCGGCGCGGGCCGAGAGGAACTGCCCGAGCTTGATCAGGACGCCGCCGAGGCGCACGGCGAGCAGGCGAAACTCGCGGGCGATCTTGAGATAGCGCGCCAGCTGGTTGCGCCGGCCGATCCAGCGGGTCAGCCGCCAGCGGGCGAGCAGGATATCGAAGATGAAGACGTGGACGATCGCGCCGAAGAAGAACAGGAAGATGCGCAAAAAGCGCCGCCGGCGGTGGATAACAAACGGCGGCAGCGCTGCGGCACTATTCGGCTGTGATGAAACTGTCTGCACCTGTGCATTATACCAAATACGCCTCGTGTAGGTGCGATTGACGACTGACGATCGAGACGTTTGGCAATTGTCCCTTGTCAATCGTCAATACCCTACGTATCCGGCGGGTAGTCCAGGCTGAGGTAGCGTTCGAGCGGGATGCCGATCGGCGTCAGCACGTAACCTTTGACGTAGGGGCGTACCAGCACCGAGCTCAGGCCGTAGCTGAGGAAGATCACCGGCGCGTCATCGGCCACCAGCTGCTCGGCGGTGCCGTAGAGGCCCAGACGCTTGGTCACATCGCGCTCGCTGCGGGCGCGATCCAAGAGCGCGTCGAAGGCCGGGCTGCTGTAGCCGCTGTAGTTCTCCTGCTCGCCGGTGCCAAACAGCGGCTCGGCGAAGTTCTCAGGGTCGAGGTAGTCGGCGCACCAGCCGCGCATGATGATCTGGCCGTGCCGCCCGGCGAAGATCTCGTCGTCGTAGCGCGCCGGCTCAAGGTTCTCCACCGTAAACTCGATGCCAAAGGTCTCGCGCCACATCTGCTGCAGTGCGTCAACCGTGCCGCTGCCGTCGCTGCCGAAGCCGGCGAGCGTGATGGTGATCGGCGGCAGCTTTGCAGCATCGCCGTAGCGCGACTCGGCGAGCAGGCGCCTGGCGAGGGTCTGGTCGAATCGTTGGCCGGCGGCATCCACACGATAGCCCGGCAGCGCCGGTGGGTAGAGACCGCGGGCGGGGATCGCCTCGCCCGCCAGCGTGACGTCGATCAGGCGCTGTCTGTCGACGGCTG
>JAYUUK010000335.1:0-10594 GCA_043754595.1 Roseiflexaceae bacterium
CGCAGCGGGGGCACTGGGGGCTGCGCAAGCCCCCGAATCCTCCTCCGGTTCGTCGCCGAGGCGCGCGCAGCGCAGCGGGGGCACGGGGGCGCAGCCCCCGAATCCTCCTCCCCCTTTACCATCACTCTATGACGGCGCGAGCCGAAAAATAGTTACATCCCCTTCGCTGTAGACCACCTCGAACAGCGGCGATGCGGCCAGCGCGGCGCGGTCCAGCGTCGTCCCGCGGTCGGTCGCGTAGACGTAGCCATAGCCAGCGCGGCGCATCTCAGCCGCCAGCGCGGTCGGGGCGCGCCCGCCGCCCGCCAGCACCCACGCCGCCTGACGCTTGACCTCGGCCACATACGCCGCGCCGCCGGCGTTGAACACCACCGGCGGCACGCTCGTCTGCCGCCCGGCGAGCGGCAGCAACCACCAGCCGCCATCGCCGCCGCGCAGCACATCGTAGAGCCACGGCGCGCTCGCCACCATAAACCGCGCATCGGCCGGCGTGTTAGCCCGCGCCCACTCGATCGCCCGCAGGTCGGCCTCGGTGCTATTGACCGTATCGGGCCGCACGATCGTCTGCGTTCCGGCCGCCCCCCACACAGCCGCCACCAGCAGCAGCGCCAGCAGCGGCAGCGAGCGCGCCCAGCCTGGCCAGCGCGCCACCTCCAGCCAGCGCTCCAGCGCCGCTGCCCCGCCGCCGATCAGCAGCGAGGCCGGGCCGAACAGCGTGATCGCAACAAACTCGTTGGTGAAGAATGAAATGTACGGCAGCCGCAGCGCCGCCGGGTTGGCTAGCAGCAGCGCCAGCAGACACCAGCACAGCACTAGCGTCGCGTCAGCCGCCCGCCGGCGGAGCAGCAGCAGCGCCCCCAGCGCCGCGCTCGCCAAGACCAGCCGGTTGGTGGCGGCCCACAGCAGCGCCCACGGCATCCCGTTGTAGCCAGCGTTGCCGATCGCGTTGGTCGCGGCGCTGCCAGTGGTGGCGCTCGCCTGCCCGAGCAGCAGCGCCAGCCACGGCCAGCACAGCGCCGCCGCCAGTACGCTGGCCGCGCCGAGCCACAGCGCCGCCGATCGGCTGAAGCGCAGCGGCAGCAGCGCCAGCGCCCAGAGCGCCGCCAGGCAGAGCGCCACGATATGCGTGCAGGCCAGCCCGGCCATCGCCAGCCCCACCAGCGCCGCCCGCCGCCAGCCGGTCGCCGTGCCGTCTGCCGCCGCCCCCCTGCTGAATAGCAGATGCAGCAGGATCAGCGCGCCTGGCAGCGCCGTCACCCCCATCAGCAGCGTATAGCGCGACCAGCTGAGGTAGTATGCCGGCATAAATGAGACAAGCCCGACGGCGACCGCCGCCGCCACGCCGGCCGCCGGCCTGCGCCATAAATACGCCGCCGCCCCGCCCCACGCCAGCGCCACCACGCTGTTGAGCAGCTGCCCGGCGACCAGCAGCCCCCCTGGCAGATCGTCTGGCACCCGCGCGCCAGCGCCGCGTAGCGCGGCCGCCAGCCAGACGTGGTAGCCCCAGTGGTATGGCAGCCGCGCGATCGGCAGGTAGGGCGTCAGGTCGAACGGGACGCCGCCGCGCTCGAAGGCCACGCGCACCAGCAGCGCGTGGTGTACGCCGTCCACCCACGGTGGGAACGCCAGCCCGCGCGCCTGTGCTGCCCGCGTGGCCACGATCAGCGCCAGCACCGCCAGCGTCGCGCCGTCCCACCGCCCCGGCCGCCAGCCGCCCGTCCCTTGCCACAGCGTGCTGCCAGCGACCGCACCCAGCAGCAGCAGTGGTGCGGCTTGCAGTGCCAGTGGCGCGACTGAGATGCCGATCGTGCTACACCACAGCACCACGATGCTCAGCGCACCCATGCTCAGCGCGATCGAGACCGCCAGCTCGGTCAGCCACGGCAGCGCGGCGCCCGGCCAGATCAGACGCCGGACCAGGTAGCCAGGGGCCAGCAGCAGCGTCAGCCCAGCGCCGAGCAGCGCGCTCGGGTAGCCGAGCGCCAGCGCGCCAGCGCCGAGCAGCGCCAGCAGTAACGTTGGCCAGGATACCGTGGCGAAGGAGGGTGACCTCACTCCTGGTTCGGCTCGCTCTGCCGACGGATCTCTTCGTCGGTGAGCGTGGTGGCGATGAACCGCTCGAAGAAGCTGTCGCCTGGCGGCGGCGTGACGGCTGAAGGTTCCGCTTGGGGAGCGGACGCGGGGCGAGACGGCGTGGTGGACGAGGCCGCTGCGGCGTGACGTGGCAAGCTCTCGGCGGGCAGTGGCGATGGTGCGACGGAGCGCTGCGCCGCCGGCGGCCTGATCGCCACCGCCCGTCGCACGATAAGCTCGTGGAGCGCCTGACATGTGTCGAGCGGGCCGACTCCACAGACGGCGGCGATATCGGCGACGTTCGCCGCCCCGTCGATCGCGCCGAGCACCCGCCAGGCGGTATCGCCGGGGGCGAACGCATCTTCCGGCGGCTCGTTGCGCGGCACAGGCACCCACATCATGCTCGGAACCGTGGCGCGGACCGCGCTCCAGTGCTGCGCATCGGCCATCGCCCGCTCGATCAGATCGAGCGGGTCGGCCCAGATCGTTTGCGCATCGCTGGCGAGCCCGGCGATGAATTGGAACGCCCCCTCGCGGATGGTGAACAGAAACCCGACGGCGTCAATGCCGGTCAGCAGATCGACATCTGCGTCATACGGCTGCCCATCCCGAAAGAAGATTCGCCCGGTCTGATCGCCGACCTGGATCTCCAGCGCGCCGGCCACCGAGCTATAGACGATCATCTCGATCAGCTCGCCGAGCGGGATGACCGCCAGCGTCCCTTCAAGCTGCACAGCGCCTCCCTGCCATAATATCCTATCATGGTAGCATACCGGCGTCTGCCGCGCAACGCCGCAGTGCGCAGCGCCTCAGAAAATATGCGCTCTTGATAGCGGCAGCAACCGCGCGGGATGCGCTGCGTAGATCGATCTCGTGCAACATCGCGCTGCACGCGCTCCGTCGCTTCTCCGGCATCTGACAAAAGTAAGGTGTGTCATGCCAACGCTGTTTATCGCCCTCGGAATTGGGCTCCTGCTCATCGTGGCTGTGGTGGTCGCCTCGGGTTTTTTGCGCTACATCCCAAACAACCGGGTGGGCATCGTGGAGAAGCTCGTCAGCGGGCGCGGCTCGCTCCAGTCAGGGCTGATCGCGCTCGGCGGCGAGGCCGGCTATCAGCCACACGTGCTGCGCGGCGGCTGGCATCTCTTCCTGCCGTTTCAGTACCGCATCCACTCGGTGCCGCTCGTCACCATTCCCCAGGGCAAGATCGGCTACATCTTCGCGCGCGATGGCCAGCAGCTCCAGCCGGCGCAGACCCTCGCCTCGAATATCACCGCGAGCGACTTCCAGGATACCTCTGGCTTCCTGAACGGCGGCGGCCAGCGCGGCCCGCAGCGCAAGATCCTGCGCGAGGGCACCTACGCCATCAACCTGGCGCAGTTCGTCGTCATCACCGAGGAGCAGATTTTCTATCTGCCGCTCGATTCTTCCGAGGAGGCGACGTTCCGCGGTATGGCCCGCCTGATCGCCGAGCGCGAGGGGTTCGCGCCGCTGGTGATCAAAGGCGCAGATGACCTGATCGGCGTGGTGATCGTCCATGATGGCCCATCGCTGCCACAGGGCGAGATCATCGCGCCCACCGTCGGCGACGACTCAGCCCAGGCCGCCACCTACCACAATAATTTTCAGGATCCCGAGAAGTTTCTGCTCGCTGGCGGCATCCGCGGCCGCCAGCTCCAGGTGCTCGTCGAGGGCACGTACAATATCAACCGGCTGTTCGCTACCATCGAGATGATCCCCAAGACTACCATCGAGGTTGGCAACGTCGGCGTGGTGATCTCCTACACCGGCGAGCACGGTAAGGATCTCTCCGGCGATGAGTACTCCCACGGCGAGATGGTCACCCAGGGCAGCCGCGGCGTCTGGAGCGTGCCGCTCTTGCCAGGCAAGTACGCCTTCAACACCTACGCTGGCAAAGTCGCGCTGGTGCCCACCACGAACATCATCCTCAAGTGGAACCGCTCCGAGGTCGGTGCACACCGCTACGACGAAAATCTGGCCGAGGTCTCGCTGATCACCAAAGACGCCTTCGAGCCATCGCTGCCGCTCTCGGTGGTGGTCCACATCGACTACCGCCAGGCGCCGCTGGTGATCCAGCGCTTTGGCGATATCAAGCGGCTCGTCGAGCAGACGCTCGACCCGATGGTGGCGGCGTACTTTAAAAATATCGGCCAGACCCGCACGCTGATCGAGCTCATCCAGCAGCGCAGTAACATCCAGAGCCTCTCCAGCGAGGAGATGCGCGAAAAATTCGCCCGCTACAACCTTGAGCTCGAAGAGGTGCTGATCGGCACTCCGGCCTCCGGCGCCAAGGATACGAACATCGAGCAGATCCTGACCCAGCTGCGCTCGCGCCAGATCGCCGAGGAGCAGATCGAGACTTATAACCGCCAGCAGCGCGCCTCGATCAAGGAGCGCGAGCTGCGCGAGGCCGAGGCCCGCGCCCGGCAGCAGCAGCAGCTCACCGAGAGCGAGATCAGCATCGCGGTGCAGAGCAATCAGGGTAAGGCCGAATACCAGCGCGCGCTCCAGCAGGCCGAGACGATCCGGGTGCTCGCCGAGGCAGATGCCGAGAAAGCCGCTAGGATCGGCATCGCCGAGGCCATCGCCGTCGAGGAGAAGGTCCGCGCCTACGGCGGGCCACAGTTCCAGGTGACGCAGCAGGTCATGACCCGCTTCGCCGAGGCGATCGAGCGATCAGGCGTCGGGATTGTGCCGCAGATCGTCGTGGGCGGCGGCGGCCAAGGTACATCCGGCGGCCAGAACCTCATGGAGGGTCTGCTGGCGATGCTGCTCTCGGATAAGCTCGGCCTGCCGCTCAACACGATTAGCGATCCAAAGCCCGAGGTCATCGCGATGCGCGAGCAAATGCTGCAGCGGCTGCGCAAAGACCAGCCAGAAGCCGCGCCGGCCAAGCTCGCGCCCGCTGCACGGCCGAAGATAGACGAGCGTTAGCCGACACTCATCGAAGTCTCATCTCTCAAAGCCACCATCGTACCGCCGGGGACGCTCGGACCCAGAGCGCCCCCGCATCATCCTGACGTTGTGGGGAAGGTGGGTCTACGGCAAGCTGCGGCGCGGGGATCCGCGATTTTGGCCGGAGCATCCGCGATGAGACGCCAGCGCCGCCCACCTCCTCGCGCTCCGCCGCCACCTATCTCCTCGCGATCCACTCCCACACATCGACCGACTGATGACCGACTGATGATCGATCGATGACCGATACCCGGCTGCGCGCCGCTGTTCACCAAAATCAGATTGCTACCATGGCGCGCGCCACCCTCCACGACGGATCGCTACAGTTTCAGCATGCTATCGCACACCGATGCGCTAAACTGTTTCTTGCAACGCTGTCATGCTTGCGATATAATGCCGAGGAGGTTTACGAATCACATGTGTGCAGAACGCGCTGTAAGGCGCGGATGCCGCTTCTGCCGTAAAAGATTACCGTAATCTCCGGCCCCTACGACACCTGCGCGTACTGTTATGGGAGGATCGCGATGGCAAGCATGAGCCTGCAAGCGGCCCAGAATCAAGCTCGGCAATGGCTCGAGACGGGCGAGGCGGAGCGCGCCGCTGGCTTCGCTCAGCACATGCTCGAGCAGACACCGGACAATCTGGAGACCGCGCGCATTCTCGGCGAGGCGTATCTCAAGACCGGAGATCTCGATCGGGCCCAACAGACGCTGGAACGCGTCATCGCGATGGACCCCGAGCATATCCCGGCGCACGTCCTCCTTGGGATGCTCGCCGAGCGCCGTGGTCAGCTCAAGCAGGCGATCGCCGAGTATGAGCAGGCCCTCGAAATCAAGCCGGACTATCCTGAGCTGCGTAGCCAGCTCCTTCGGCTCTACACCGAAGCCTGGGGTAGCGAGCACGCGCAGCTGCGCCTCAGCCGCGCCGGCCTCGCACGCCTCTACATCAAAGGCCATATGCTGCCGCAGGCGATCGCTGAGTTCCGTCAGGTCATCGCCGAACAGCCGTCACGCTACGATGCGCGGGTGGCGCTCGCTCGCGCGCTGTGGAAGAATGGTCAAGAGCCGGAGGCCGCCGAGACCAGCCGCAGCATCATCGCCGATCACCCGCAGTCGCTGATCGCCAACTTGATCCTCGGCTATCAGGCGCTCAACGCCGGCCGCGCCGAAGGCACCAAACTCTGGCAGACCGCCAGCGCGATCGACCCTGAGCAGGGGGCGGCGGCTGAGCTGTTCGAAGATCTGCCGGCCGCGCCGCCGATGCCGAGCATCCCCGATTGGGACGAGCAGGCCTGGCACGCGCGCAACGCCGCTCCGCCGCCAGAGACGATGCCGCCGACCCGCGCGGTTGAGCAGGTGACGCCAGCCGCTATTCCAGCCACGCTCGCCGCACCCGTGGCTGCGCCGCCCGCCCCGGCCAGGCAGATCGCGCCGCCAGGCGATGACTTTCTCGCTAGCCTGCTGGCGCTCGACAGCGCGCCAAAACTACCGCCGACGCCCGCCCCAATCGTGGACGAGCCACCATCCGAGCCGGATGGCATGCTGCCGTTCTCGCTCAACGATCTCGAGATCGGTGGCGAGCTGGCCCACGATCCAGCGCCCGAGGCGACTCAGCCGCCGCTCTCGCTCGATGACCTCGGCGTCTCCAATGCACAGATCGCCGGCCTCGAACAGAGCGATCGGACGCTGGCTACTCCTGCACCCGAGATCTCCGAGACGCAGCCATTCTCGCTCAGCGAGCTCGGCCTCTCCGATGATGAGATCGCCGGGCTCGAAAGCGTCAATGTGCCGGCCGCTCAAAACCCTGCCGCGCCGGTCGAGCCCAGCGCTCCAGCGTCGGCCGAACCGATGTCGATCGAAGAGATGAAGCCCTTCTCGTTCGCCGACCTCGGGCTGTCCGATGATGAGATCGCGGCTCTTGAGCAGGGCGGCGTGGCCGATACGTCCGCTGTCAGCCAGCCGATCGAAAGCTTCGCGCCGTTCTCGCTTGACGATCTCGACGATGTTCCATCTGCGCGGGCGCCGGGCCGCACCGCCGATGACGATGATGCTGATGCCTCAGGCCTCAACCTGACGCCGTTCTCGCTCGACGATCTCGATTTTAGCGCCATCGACAGCGCCGCCAACCGGCCAACCTCGCTTCCCTCGTCGCTCCAGTCTTTCTCGCTCGATGATCTCCCGCCCGATCGGCCACGTACGAGCAATCTCGCAGATGACGATACCGCCGATCTACCCCCAATGGGCGGTGCCGAGCTCGAGCAGCCGCTGATGTTTGGCTGGCACGAGCCGCCGCAAAAAGATGAGCCGGATTTCGCCAAGACGCTCCGCGCTCGCCCGCCGGTCAACGATGAGAATGTCTTTGCGAGGCTCCAGGAGCAGCGCAAAAATATCCAACTGCCGCCGAGCGACTTGCCCGATGTGTCGATCGCTCCCGAGGATCATCTCGGGATGTTCTCGATGGACGATGTTTCGCTCCGCGATGATAGTGAGGGCGCTGCCGCAACCCTTGACCAAGTCCTTTTACCACCCCCGGCTGCTGCGCCGCTCGCCGATATCGCCAGCGAAGATATGGCTGGGGCGATCTCCGCAGGTGAGATCCAGCCGTTCTCCTTCGCCGACCTCGGCCTCTTCGATGAAGAGATCGCCGCGCTCGGTATGGGTCCGGCGCAGAACGCACAATCGCCCGCGATGCCGGATCTCACTCCTCCGGTCGCAGCAATACCAGCCGCGCCCGAGCCGGCCGCAACAGCGCCGACCGCTGATGTCGCTGTGCCAGCGCCTGAGCCGGTCGTAGCAGCGCCGGCCGCACCTGAGCCGGCCGCGCCCGCCTTCAGCCACCACGAGCCGGAGCCAGAGGTGGAGAACTTGCACGATGCCATCGCCTCGGGCGAGATCCAGCCGTTCTCCTTTGCCGATCTCGGTCTCTCCGATGAGGAGATCGCCGCGCTCGGCCTCGGTGCTGCCCCACAGGCCGCACCTGAGCCAGCCATCGCTGCGTCAGCGCCGGCCGCACCTGAGCCAGCCATCAGCCACCACGAGCCGGAGCCAGAGGTGGAGAACTTGCAGGATGCCATCGCCTCGGGCGAGATCCAGCCGTTCTCGTTCGCCGACCTCGGCCTCTCCGATGAGGAGATCGCCGCGCTCGGCCTCGGTGCCGCCCCACAGGCCGCGCCAGAGCCAGCTGCTCAACCGGCACCAGCCGCACAAGCTGCGCTGGAGAATGAGGAAGATCTGTCGACCTTCGAGCTCGACCTGCCCACATGGGATATGAGCGAGCTCGGCGGCGATAGCACAGCGGCCACATCGGGTGCCGAGCGCACCAACGATAATCTGCCCGCCCCATTCTCGCTCGCCGATATCGGCCTCGGCGATGAGCCAGACACCGATCACGATGACCGCAGCGATAGACTTAGCCTGACCGAAGCCGAGCTCGCCGATCTCGGCACCGGTGGCGACCTGGCGTGGGCTAACCAGCGGCCAGCGCCCACCATCGGCGCGACGCCCGCCGCATCCACACCGGCGCAGCTCTCGCCAGAGGAGGCCCTGCTGGCAAAAGGCCGCGCCCAGGGGTTCGTCGATATCAAAGATATCATCGCCGCTGTTGATAACCCGAACGAGGAGGTCGATCGGATCGAGGAGCTCGGCCGGCTGATCCACAGCCAGCAGATCGCCATCCACGATGGCGATGAGGTCATCGATATGGACGCTGAGTATGAGGAGCCGGCCGCCCAGGAACCAGTCGCGCCACCGGCGGCACCAGAGACTCCTGAGATGACGCCATTCTCGCTCTACGAGCTCGGTCTATCCGATGCAGAGATCGAGTCGCTCGGCCTCGCTGACGCCACATCATCCGAGCCGACGCAGACATCATCTAATGTGCCGTTCTCGCTCGGCGATCTCGGCCTGGACGATTTCGCGATGCCGTCGCCCGCTGTCCCGAGCTCGCCGGTGACCCCAAGCTCGTCATCTGAGGTTTTCTCACTGGAAGATCTCATTGAGGCGGATCTCCCGGTGTTCACGCAGCCTGCTGCGCCGACACCGCCCGTCCCGCCGGCACCACCCGCCGCCCCGGTCACCGTGCCGCCAGCGGCCGAGCGGCCAGTCACGCAGCCGCTGCCGCCACTGCCGGCCGCGCCCCAGCCAGTAGTAGCACAGATGCCGGTCGCGCCCCAGCCCGCTGCGCCTGCCGAGGCGGCGATCGAAGACCCGGCTCTCTCTGGCTTTTTCTCGCAGCTCGCGCAAGACCCCGCCAACCATGTGCTCCGGCTCGCTGTCGCACGCTTCAGCGGCCAGACCGGGCGTGTGGATGTTGCCGTGCAGCAATACAAAGATCTCATCCGCCGCAATGCCATGCTCGATGATGTCATCGTCGATATCCAGGATATCATCGATGCGATGGAAGGCCAGCCAGAGAGCGATATCCGCAAGATGCATCGCACTCTCGGCGATGCCTATTCCAGACAAGGCCGCATCAACGAAGCTATGTCCGAGTATAGCTGGCCGATAGGGAGATCATGACAACTTACGGAAAAGCGAACATCATGCGGCGGATCGTCGAAGATCTCATCCGTATCGATGGAGTGATCGGCAGCCTGCTCGTCGGCCGCGACGGATTGGTCGTCGCGAGCACCCTGATGGACGATGAAGACGCCGAGGTGCTCGGCGCGCGCGCTGCCGCCGTATTCGGCGAGATCGATAAGGCCACCAGCATCCTCGGCGTGGGCAAGCTGGTAGACTCGATCATTGATGCCGAGCAGGGGTCGATCTTACTGCTCGAGAGCCGCGATCTCATCTTGGTTGTTCTCACTCAACGTATGGTAAACTTGGGTCTGGTGAAAATGGAAATGCGTCGCGCCGCCAAGCGTGTCGGCGAGGCTGTGGCCGCCTGACGCGCTGCGATTACGCCGGCGCACGAAAACGAAGAGGGAGTTCATGGAGCGTTCGCTGATTATTCTCAAGCCAGACGCCATCCAGCGCGGGCTTGTCGGTCCGATTTTGACGCGCCTCGAACAGCGCGGTCTCAAGCTCGTCGGGTTGAAGCTATCACAGATCGATGAGTCGCTGGCGCGCAAGCACTACGGCGTCCACGAGGGCAAGCCGTTCTTCGATGGATTGGTCGCGTATATTGTATCGGGGCCGGTTGTAGTGCTCACCGTCACTGGGAAAAATGTGATCGAAACGGTGCGGGCGATGGTCGGCGCGACCAACCCGGTGAAGGCGGCCCCCGGAACCATCCGCGGCGATTTCGCCGTGGAGATCGGGCGCAATCTGATCCACGCGTCGGACTCGCCGGAGAATGGTGAGGCGGAAATCGGACTGTTCTTCGATGCAGGCGAGCTAGTGACGATGGATCGCAGCAGCGACCGCTGGATCTACGAGTAATTACTAGACTCTAAAAAGCAGAAACGCCCGGCGAGCAGTGCTCGCCGGGCGTCTTGTTATGGGGTAGATAGGCTTTGTGGACCTGGATCGGTGGGCGTCGGCGTGTCGGTCGGCGTCTCCGTGCGCGTCGGCGTCTCGGTCGGCGTGTCGGTGGGCGTCGGCGT
>JAYUUK010000336.1:0-3498 GCA_043754595.1 Roseiflexaceae bacterium
TGGCAGCATAGCACGTCGGCGGCGTGGCGCACGCATGGATCTGGCAATCTTGACCAAACCTAGACCCGGCCAGCGTCATTTCTTGATCTTCGCCGACTATGCTGAGCACAGCCGGTACATGGGTATCGGCGATTCGACAGAGAAGGAAGACCAAGATGCGAATACGTTTTGTGCTCGTGCTCGCGGCGTTCGCCACCGGCCTGCTCGCGGGCTGCGGCCAGCAGATGGGCGGCGCGATGCCGGGGACGGCGCGCGTCACACCGACGGCCATGGGTGCTATGGTGGGTATGGACCACAGCGCGAGCCCGATGGACAGCAGCGCGCCGTACGACGCCAGCTTCATCGATAACATGATCGTCCACCATCAGGGCGCGATCGTCATGGCCAAAGAGGCGCAGACCCAGAGCAAGCGCCCCGAGATCCTCAAGCTCGCCGGCGATATCATCGCGGCGCAGCAGACCGAGATCGCGCAGATGCAGACATGGCGGGCGCAGTGGTACCCCGACCTGCCGGTCACCAAGGGCATGGGCATGGATATGGGGACGATGACGGTCGCCGGCGACGCCAGCGTGCCGTTCGACCTGCGCTTCATCGACGCGATGATCCCCCACCACCAGAGCGCGGTGTCCATGGCTAAGGACGCCGAGCAGAAGGCGACCAAGCCGGAGATCAAGCAGCTGGCCGGCGCGATCATCAAAGCTCAGGACAGCGAGATCGCGCAGATGCAAGGGTGGAAGAAGACCTGGTTCAACCAGTAGCAGCGCGCCGCCCATAGCGGGTTGGGGCGCAGCCCCCATGCGCATCACGCGTGTTCCACGGAACCGATTTTGACGCTGCGCAGTGCGTTTTTTCGGCCTGCGGCAGCGCGGTCGCTCCGGTTTTTACTGCTGATTGCTCTATCCCGGGGGCTTCCCGATGCAGGTATCACCTGTGCGATGACGAAACTTCATACTGACGTGGTCTGATCCAGCTACACTCGCCATAGCGCGGGACAGCTGCAGCGCACGACCGACGCTGACCGCTGCGCCATTGGGCCAGCGGCGTGGGCGCGCGCTGTTCAGCACCTCTGCCACCTTCGCCCGTCATGGCTGGGAGCCGCGATGGGCAATCCAGCGATCATGCGCCGATCGGGAACAGTGTATGCGTGAGCCATTGCCGCTACCGGCACCACAGGTGGCCCCCGCCGAGCCACAACCACACACCGAGGTCTCGCTGCCGCAGCTGTTCGCGCAGCTCAGCAGCAGCGAGCAGGGGCTGAGCTGCGCTGAGGCGCGCACGCGCCTGCACACCTACGGCCCGAATGACACCAGCGGCCTGAAGCGCACGCCCCCGCTCGTCCAGTTCCTGCGCCTGTTTTTGAACCCGCTGATCGGTATCCTGCTCGTCGCCATCACAATCTCGGCGGCCCTAGGTGACTGGGTCAACGCCAGCATCATCGGCGTGATCGTCCTGCTCAGCAACGTCCTCAACTTCACCCAAACCGCTCGCTCACAAGCCGCTGTCGCACGGCTGCGCGCCGGCGTCGCCCCCACCGCCAGCGTGCTGCGCGATGGCGCGTGGCGGGCGCTGCCTCGCCGCGACGTCGTGCCAGGCGATGTCGTGCGCCTCTCGGCCGGCGACCTGGTGCCCGCCGACGCCCGGCTGATGACGGCAACTGATCTCACGGTGCAGCAGGCAGCGCTGACCGGCGAGTCGATGCCGACTGCCAAGCGGGCCGGTGCGGGCAATGATGCCGGCGAAGCTGCGGCCGATCGGCCAGACAGCGTCTTTCTTGGCACCTCGGTGGTCAGCGGCGTCGCGACGGCGCTCGTCACGGCGACCGGCCGCACGACGGCTTTTGGCGACATTGCGGAGCGGCTCGCGAGCCGCGCGCCAGACACCGCCTTTCAGCGCGGCATCGCAAGCTTCGGCACGCTGATTATGCAGACGGTGTTCTTCCTGGTGCTGTTTATCGTGCTCATCGGCGTGCTTGGGCACCATCAGCCGTTTGAGACGGCGCTGTTTGCGATCGCGCTCGGCGTTGGCTTGACCCCTGAGTTCCTGCCGATGATCACGACGATCACCCTCGGGCAGGGCGCGCTGCGGATGTCGAAGCGCAAGGTGATCGTCAAGCATCTCGAATCGATCCAGAACTTTGGCAGCATGGATGTGCTTTGCAGCGACAAGACCGGAACCCTGACGAGCGGCGAGACCAAGCTCGAAGCGGCGCTCGATCTGTCACAGCAGCACTCTGAAAAAGTGCTGCTGTTTGGCTATTTGAACAGCACTTCCCAAACTGGTCTCAAAAGCCCGCTCGATGCTGCTATTGTGAGCCATGGTGCGATCGACACCGCTGGCTACCGCAAGCTGGGCGAGGTGCCGTTTGACTTCGAACGCCGCTGTCTCTCCGTCGCGCTGCAGCACGAAGACGCGTGTTTTCTGGTGACGAAGGGTGCGCCCGAAAGCGTCCTGCCGCGCTGTACCGGCTATGAGCGGGCCGGCGTGCGCGGGCTGCTCCCTGGCCTCGCCTCTGCCGAGCGGCTGGCCTACGAGCAGTGCTACCGCGACCTGAGCACACAGGGCTATCGGGTGCTGTCCGTCGCCTATCGCCCGATCGCGGCGCAGGCGATCTATAGCACCGCCGACGAGCAAGAGCTGACGCTGCTCGGCTTTCTGACTTTCGCCGACCCGCCCAAAGCCAATATCGCTCACGTGCTGCACATGTTGAAGCGCGACGGCGTTCAGGTGAAGATTATCACCGGCGACAACGAGCTGGTCACCCGGCATGTGTGCGAGCAGGTCGGCGTGGCGACCAACCGGATCGTGCTGGGCAGCGAGATCGAGCGCATGACCGATCCGGCGCTGGCGCAGGTGGCCGAGGAATTCCACGTGTTTGCGCGCGTCTCCCCGGCGCAGAAAAACCGGATCGTCCTGGCGCTCAAGAGCCGGGCGCACGTGGTGGGCTACATGGGCGATGGCATCAACGACGCGCCATCGTTGCACGCCGCAGACGTGGGAATCTCGGTTGCGAGCGCTGTCGATGTTGCCAAGGATGCGGCGGATATCATTCTGCTCGAACAGGATCTTGGTGTCCTCCACGAGGGGATTCTCGAGGGCCGCAAAGCGTTTGGCAACGTGATTAAATATTTGCTGATGGGGACGAGCTCGAACTTCGGCAACATGTTTAGCATGGCAGGGGCGTATGTGTTTCTCCCATTTCTGCCGATGCTGCCGTCGCAGATTCTGCTCAACACGTTCCTCTACGATCTCTCGCAGGTGACGATCCCGAGCGATAAACTCTACGCGGGTAACACTTGGACATCGTGAAAGGACTGAAACTGCCAGGAGAGGAGGGTTTCGCGTTCGAGGCGGTGCTCACGATGTGCCGTGTCCAAACAGGTTTCGCGTGCCGTGCGAAACTCGGCAAAGGTTGGATAGTAGCGTGCGTAGCGGCACTCTTTGCGTACAAAGCGCCACAGGCGTTCGATCAGATTCAGATGCGGCGAGTACGCGGGCAGG
>JAYUUK010000337.1:0-10539 GCA_043754595.1 Roseiflexaceae bacterium
CGCGCGGTAGCCAGGCGAGGCCCAGGTCGGCAGCCAGCCGCCGTTGCGCGCGGCGTTGGTGAGGCCCTGCATAATCTCGGCCAGCGCATCGGGGTAGACCAGCGCCAGCAGCGGGTAGACGGTGCGGTAGGTATCCCAGAAGCCGTTGTCGGTGAAGAGCGGGCCGTCGCGCACGCCGCCGCGCTCGCCGAACGGGTCGTAGTGGACCGTCCGCCCAGCTGCATCGCGCTCGTGGAACATGCGCGGGAACAGCAGCGCGCGGTAGAGGCAGGTGTAAAACGTTTGACACTGCCGCTCGCTGCTGCCATCGATGGTGATACGACCGAGCAGCGACTCCCAGCGGGCGGCGGCGGCGGCGCGTAGCGAATCGAACGTGCGGCCGTCGAGCTCGCTGAGGCGGTTGGCCTCGGCCTGCTGCGCCGAGATGAACGAGGTGGCGATCTGGACCGTGACGGTGAGCGGCTCGGGGTGGGGCGCGAAGGTCAGGCGCGCGCCGATCCGATCGCCCTCGGCGCTCATCTCGCTATCGCGGCGCTCGTCACCCTCGGCGATCGCCCATGCGGCGAACGGCGCATCGCAGCGGACGGCATAGTGGCAGGCGAAGTCGGCGGGGGCACCGCCGCTGTTGGCGCTAGTGAACAGAGCCACGCCGCCGGCCGGGTCGATCTGCGCGCCAGACGGGCCGGCGAACGGCTGGAGCAGCAGCCCGCCTGCGGCGTTGGCGGGGAAGGTGCAGCGGATGGCGCAGCCGCGCTCGGTGGGCGTCAGCTCGACGCGCACCCCATAGCGGACCAGGTCGGCGGCGAAGTAGTCTGGCCGAAACGTCGCCTCATCGCGGCGGTAGGCCGACGAGCGGGCCTGGGCGGCGACGGGCGCATCGCCGGAGAACGGGAAGATCGTCAGGTGGCCATAGTCGCCCATCCAGGGGCTCGGCAGGTGGGTGGCGCGGATGCCCTGGAGCTTGCGGCTATCGTAGGCGAACGCCCAGCCGGACTCATCGGTCTGGGGGCAGAAGTGGGTCATCCCCCACGGCATCGCGACGAGCGGCAGGCAGTTGCCGTGGGAGAAAGCGAAGTGCGAACGGGTGCCCTGGGTCGGGCGGACGAAGTCGAGCAGCATACGATGGCCTCCTTGAGACGTCAGAAGGCAGGATTCCTCGATCCCTCGGCGGGCTGAAGCCTGCGGCTATCGCAATCCTTCATCAGCCTAGGGTGAACTGGATCTCGCGCCGCCGAAATGCGACGACCGCAAGCGCCAGCAGGGCGAGCGTGACCAGCGCCTGCGCCAGCGGGATGGCGGCGTTGAGGCCGCCGTAGTCGCGGCTGACCGCCAGCGCGTAGCCGCTGAAGCCAGGGATGAGCGGGGCGCTGACGATCGTCCGCACCACCTCGATCGCCGCCACTAGCATCGTCGGCAGCGCGGCGAGCGCCGGCCCGCCGATCAGGCTGGTGGAGAAAGCGAACAGGATCAGCCCCAGGATCGCCAGCCGGCCGCCGCTGCTGAGCGCGAGCGGCGAGGCCAGCGCCAGCAGCGCCGCGAGCTGCGCCACGTTGAGCAGCAGCGGCAGCGAGCCGAGCAGCCAGCCAGCCAGCGTCAGATCGCTCACAGGGCTGAACACGGCCGTCGCCAGGCTGAGCGCGCCGTACATCGCCGCCACCACCGCCAGCGCCGCCATGTACACCCCCACCAGAAACGTTCCCCTGCCGACCCTACGGGTCAGCACCAGCGCGTACTCGGCGCGCACGGCCTGCGCCAGCAGCGCCTGCGCGGTGTAAAGCGTGAGCAGCAGCGCCAGCAGCCCAGCGGTGGCGAAGAAATACATCGCCGTGTTGTCAGCAGCATCGACGCGGCGGAACAGCAGGTAGTAGGCGATGGCTGTGGCCACGAGCTCGACGAGCAGTCGCCCGCTGCGGGCGTAGTCGGCAACCATAAATCGGACGAGGCGGAGCACAGAGAGCGACATATCAATCTCCCGAGCGCGGCGGCTCTTCGGGCTGGAGCAGCCGGCTCAGCAGGGTATCTCCTGGCAGCAGCTGATGGGCGGCGGTGGGCGACGGGGCGGGTACGGGCGGCGCAGCGGCCGGCTCGCGCCAGTCGCCGCGCATCGCTGCGGCGACGAACTCGGCGATCGGGCGGCCGATCGGGTGGAGCGCCACGATAGCCACGTCGGCGTCCAGTAGCGCCCGCACGACCTCGGCCTGGAGCGCCTGGCTGCTGTGCCTGATCTCGACGAGCTCGCGCTCGCAGCGCACGCCGGGGAAGCGCTGCATCAGCTGCCGCGACAGCTCGCTGCCGAGCGCGACCACCCGGATGTGGATGTGGTTCGATGGCCCGCGCAGCGCTGCGGTGCTGGTCTCGGCGGCGATGGCGCCGTTGTGGAGCACGCCGACGGTATCGCACAGCTGCTCGGCCTCATCGAGATAGTGGGTGGTGAGCAGCACGGTGTGGCCGCGGCCGCGCAGGCCGGCCAGCAGTTCGAGCAACTCCTGCTGCCCGGCCGGGTCCAGCCCGGCGGTCGGCTCATCGATCAGCAGCAGATCCGGCTCGTGGATCAGCGCCTGCGCCAGCCCGACCTGCTGGAGCATACCTTTGGAGTAGCTACCGAGCCGGCGGTCTGCGGCGCTGGCGAGGCCGACGAGCCCGAGCATCGCGCCGACCCGCTCGTCGAGCGCCGCGCCGCCGAGGCCGCTGAACTGGCCGAGGGCGCGCAGATACTCGCGGCCGGTGAAGACCCGGTGGTAGGTCAGGCGCTCGGGGAGGTACCCGACGCGGCCGGGGGTAGCGCTAGCGACCGGGCGGCCGAAGAGCTGGACTGATCCGCTGTCCGGAAGCAAGAAGCCAAGCAGCAGCGAGAGCAGCGTCGACTTGCCGGCCCCGTTGCTGCCGAGCAGCCCGTAGATTGTCCCCTGCGGGACGTGGATCGCCAGATCGCGCAGCACCGCGCGGCCGGCGAACGACTTCGTGAGATTGACGGCGTCGATTGCATTCATAGTGGGAGCAGCAGATAAACCATGCCGGCGAGTGCGAGCGGCAGCGCGCGCCACCAGCACCAGCCGAGCGCGGCGGGCAGCGTCAGCCGCGGCCGGTCGGCGAGCAGCCTGGCGAGCGCCGCAACCATCACAGTATACACCGCAAGCTGGATGCCGAGTGCGAGCGGGCCGAGCGCGGCGAGCGGCAGCGCAGCGCACAGCAGCAGCGGCGGCAGCGCGCGCCTGACCCGGCGGGCGAGCCGGTGGAGCGAGGCGGCGGGCGGGGTCATGTTGGTCTCCGGGCCATCTGCAACCAGCGCGCGCTCAGGGCCAAACGGGCCGATGGCGCAGGCGGCCGGGAGCGCCAGCAGACCGCCGGCCAGCAGCGCGACGACGCCAGGAACTTGGATCGGCGCGACGCTATCGATCTGGCTGAGCGCGCCGTAGACCAGCCACAGTACGCAGCGCCCGGCGGTGCCGATCTGCGCCTCGCGGATGGCGGCGCGAGCGGCGAGCTGCCCGGCGCGCAGCCCAGCGATCAGCGGCAGCAACGATGCGCTCTCAAGCGCGAGCAGCACCGTCACCAGCGCCGGGGTGCCGTGCGGCGGGGCGATGACCGGCCACGGCAGAAATGCCACGAAGATCACGCTGGCCGCTAGCCCGATCGCGGCCGCCACCCCATCGATGCTTCTGACGCCCTGCGCCGGGCGCGCCAGCGCGACGGCCTCGCCGGAGACTAGCAGACCGAATAGCCACGCCAGTGCGGGGACGAGCGCCAGCGCCAGCAGCGTCGCGGCGATCATGGGCGCTCCAGCGGCGCGGACGAGCGCCAGACGTGGATATGGGCCAGATCGCGGTAGCCCAGCACGCGGTAGACCGAGCGGCCATCGGCGCTGGCGGTGAGCACGCTCTGCCGCGCGCCACGCCGCTGCGCGGCCGCCAGCAGCGCCACCATAACCGCCGAAGCGTGTCCTTTCCGCCGATGGGCTTCGACGGTGTGGACGTTAGTGACGTACGGGTAATCGTCATCGGCGAAGATCTGCGCGCCCCAGCTCACCGGCGCGCCGTCGGCGTAGATCGCCCTGATATCCCAGCGCAGGTCGCCGACGTGCTCTGGCCTGAACGCCGATCGGCCGTCCACCAGCAGCGCGTCGAGTTGATCGGCATCGGTGATGGGCTGCGGCGCAACGGCGGGCGATGGCATCGTGGGGCCGCCAAGCGAGCGCGACATCAGCGTCTCGACCACCTCAAGCGCGTAGCCGCGCGACAGAAGCTCGGCGCTGAGCGGCGCGTCCAGCGGGACGATCAGCGTCAGGTAGAACTGCTGGCTGCTGGCGTTGGCACGCCCCACCGCATCTGCGGCCAGCGGCGGCACAAAGATCGGAAAAAACTCGTCTGTTATGCCGTGGAAAGGCTGGCGGTAGCGGACGTGGGGAATATCGCCGATGGCACCGAGCGGTGCGCCGATGCGGTAGGCGAAGCTGCTGGCGAAGACCGCCGCAGCCTGCGGCGCTGAGAGCTGTATCATGTCGCACATCATACCACAGCGCGCGGGCGAAGGCTTTGTCCACAGATAGGCACAGATAACTGGACAAGTTGTCCACAGATAGGCACAGATAGGCACAGATAACCGAACATCCGGGCAGATTGTCCGCTCATCTGCGCGAATTGGCGCGAATGCTGGGCACCTTACAATCCACCGCGCGCCCGTTTGCCTTCCTGCCCGGCTGCCCAAACACACAGCCCGCTACCCGATCACGCGGCCGAGGAACGACAGCGCCGCCGCGTTGAACAACTCGGGGCGCTGGAGCGGGGCGAAATGGCTCACGCCAAGGAGTACAATAAGCTGGGCGCGCGGGATGCTGCGGGCGAGGTACTCGGCGTGCTCGGGCCTGATGAACTCGTCGCGCTCGCTCTGGACGATAGCGACCGGCACGCTGATCTGCGCCAGGTCTTCAGCCGTGTAGTTTGGCTCGGTTCGCTGCATCAGGCCGACCGCATCGGCGAGCGACTCGAAGCCGCCGGGCGTAGCCGAAAGCTGCGCGTAGTCCTGGGTGTGCCTGGCGAAGCAGCGGCCGAGGGTCGGCGTAAAATCGATCTCTTTGGTACCGCTTGGATCCATGTTGCAGGCGAAGAAGAACACGCCAGCGGCCCGCTCCGGGTGCTGCGCGGCGAGGATGAGCGCGACGCACGCGCCGTCGCTCCAGCCCACCAGCGCCGCCCGATCCAGCCACAGCGCGTCCATCACCGCCAGCACATCGTCGGCCATCAGCTCATAGGTGAACGGCCGATCGTCGCGGGTGCTGCGGCCGTGGCCGCGGCTGTCGATGACGATGGCGCGGTAGCCGTCGGCGATCAGCGCCGGCACCTGGTAGCCCCAGTTGCCGCTGTGGCCGAGGCCGCCGTGGAGCAAGATAATGGGCTGGCCAGCGCCGTAGCTCGCGTACCAGATCCGCGCGCCCGCCCGCTCGATACTGCCCTGCGCGACGGGGGTGGGCAGCGGCGCGGCACCCTCGGCCGCAAATCGTACGAGCTCGTCATCGTGTTCCATATAACCCTCCGCGTCTCCACTGAACGTAGGTGTGCACTGTAGCGCCGTGACGATCGACGTTCCAGCGTTCTAGGTTTCGTGCTAGCGATACTCATGCGTGCGACGCCAGATTCTTTCACGTAGCAGCGAGCAATGGAAAGGTCTGCGGCTTGGGGTGAGCGAGGATGATCGAAATATTCATGACCTTTCGCCTCGCAGCCGCCGCAGCTCTGCCTCAAGCTCAGCGACGCGTCGCTCGGCATCCCGGCGCGCGGCGGCATCGGCGTCGGCGCGTCGCTCGGCATCCCGGCGCGCGGCGGCATCGGCGTCGGCGCGCTGCCGCAGCTGGCTGTAGCCATCGATCGGCGTCCCTTCGCGGTCGGTGCAGACAAGCGTCTCGCCATCGAACGCCAGCCCAACGCCGTAGCGCTCGATCCACAGCCGCCCATCGGCGTCGGGCGTGTCGAGCTCGTAGGCCCCTTCCACGCTGCGGTAGGTCAGCAGCCGTGGGTAAAAAACCCCGCGCCGCTGGTGCAGATCGACGATCACATACTGCGGCACGCCGACCCGGTCGTAGTGATCTGGCTTGCGGTACAGATCGTTACGCCTCGTCTTGGGCGATGTCACCTCGATGATCAGCGACGGTCTCGTCCCCTCCTCGGCGACATCGAACACGCTCCACTCCCGGAGCTCGCGCACCCCCTCGATCACCATCAGATCCGGACCGTGTGGCCTGATACTTGGCACCGCGTCCCAGGCGATCAGCACATCCGAAAACACGACGGTGTCAGTCTGGTGCGCCACCAGCGCGCAGAACACCTCGTACAGATAGGTGATGATGCGATGATGCAGCGTGTTGTGCGTCACGTAATCGCCCTCCTGGGGGTGAAGCAGATCGTCCTCGGTCAGCGGCACCATCACTGGGTCGGGGATATCGTCCATATCGACCAGCCGATAGCCGTAATAGAACGGGTCGGCGGCGAGCAACTCCTCCTCAGTTGGCGGTCGGTCGATGATCGTCATGGGCGAACCTCCACAAGCCGGTCAGGTTGTCCACAGATAGGTAGGGGCGCAGCGTGCTGCGCCCACAGATATAGCAATCTTACGAGAGGAGAAAAGGGGTGATCTCGTGGGCTGTGCCCCCAAACCCCCACTGTGCGCTTCGCGCGTTTACGTCGTAGGTTTGTTATCGTCAATCATCCTGTCGCGATCGGCCCGATCAGCAGCCCTTCCAGCGTCTCGCCCGGCTGATAGACCTGCCCTCCTGGCGGCACCAGCAGCAGCAGGTTGGCGTCGCGCAGCGAGAGCAGTCGGCTGCTGGCCTGCGCCCCGGTGCTGCGCGCCACCAGCCGCCCATCTTCGAGACTGGCGACGGCGCGGTGGTACTCTGGGCGATCCTGCGACGAGCGTATCGGCTCGACAAGCGTCACGCGCACCAGCGGCCGGCCCGGCTGGGCCGCGCCCTGCATCCGCCGCAGCGCCGGCCGCACGAACACCTCGAACGAGACCAGCGATGAGACCGGGTTGCCAGGCAGCCCGAACGCCAGCTTCTGGCCGATAGTGGCGAAGGTAGTGGGCTTGCCAGGCTTGAACGCCACGCGGCCGAAGTGGACCATGCCGAGCTCGGCCAGCAGCGGCTTGACCAGATCGCGGGTTCCCATGCTCACCCCGCCGCTGGTCAGCAGCACATCGGCGCGGGCGATGCCGTCCAGGATCGCGGCGCGCTGCGTCGCCTCATCGTCGCGGGCGATGCCGAGCGAGATCACCGCGCAGCCGGCCTCGCGCGCGGCGGCCAGCAGCGCGTAGCGGTTGCTGTCGCGCACGCCGCCAGCTGCAGGCAGCGCGTCCGGCTCGTAGACTTCGTCGCCGGTGGAGAGCACCGCCACCAGCGGCCGCCGCGCCGCCAGCGCGCTGGCCCGGCCGAGCGTCGCCAGCAGCGCAACCTCGGCCACGCCGACGGCGGCACCGCGCCGCAGCACATCCTCGCCGCGCCGCATATCCGCGCCGGCCGGGTTGATCGCATCGCCGGCGCGCGGGGCGCGCTGCACGCTGAGCACCCCACCGATCTCCTCGGTCTGCTCGACCATGATCACCGCGTCGGCGCCGGCCGGCAGCGCCGCCCCGGTCATGATCCGCAGCGCCTCGCCGGCCCCGATCGCGGCCCCGGCAGCGCCGCCGGCCGTGACCTCGCCGAGGACCCGGCGCGGCGCGGCGCCATCGGCGGACCGCAGCGCGTAGCCATCCACCACCGATTTTGGCACGTCGGGGAGCGGCGCATCGCTGACAATATCTTCGGCCAGCACGCGCCCGAGCAGATCGGCGAGCGCCACGCGCTCAGCGCCGAGCAGCGGCGTGTGCGCCGCCACCAGCGCGAGCGCATCGTCGATTGAAACCATGGGGTAGGGAGATTCGCGCTGCATAGCTCTCTAGTCAATAGTCAATTACCAGCCCTCCACCGTCGCCGTTATGTGGGCCTTCTTCGCCGCGTGCTCCTGCTCGGCCAGGAACCACACCGCCTCCATCGCCGCCTTGCAGCCATCGCCGGCCGCGGTGACCGCCTGGCGGTAGACATGGTCCACCACATCGCCGGCCGCGAACACGCCTGGGATCTTGGTCCGCGTCCGCTCGTCGGCCAGCAGGTAGCCGTTCTCGTCCAGATCCAGCACATCTTTGAACAGCCAGGTGTTCGGGACGTGGCCGATGTACGGGAACACGCCGTCGGCCTCGATCTCGCTCACCTCGCCGGTCTTGAGGTTGCGAAGGCGCACCCCGGTGACCTTATCGTCGCCCAGGATCTCCTCCACCGCGCTGTCCCACGCGAAGCGGTACTTCTCGTTGCTCATCACCCGCTCCTGCAGCACCGAGTCGGCGCGCAGCGTGTCCCGCCGGTGTACCAGCGTCACATCGGTGACGTAGCGGGTCAGAAACAGGCTCTCGTCGAGCGCGCTGTTGCCGCCGCCCACCACCACCACCTTCTTGTTGCGGAAGAAGAACCCGTCGCAGGTGGCGCAGTACGAGACGCCGCGGTTGGCCAGCTTGTCCTCGCCGGGCACGCCGAGCTTGCGCGGCGATGCGCCGGTTGAGATGATCAGCGTCTCCGCCAGAATCGTCTCGTCGCTGTCGGTGGTCAGCGCGAACGGGCGGCGCGAGAGATCGACTTTTTCGATGATCGCGTCTTTGAACGTCGCGCCGAACTTCGCCGCCTGCTTCTCCATATTGTCGGCCAGGTCGAATCCGCCGATCGAGTCGACGAAGCCTGGATAGTTCTCGACCTCGCTGGTCGTGGCGATCAGCCCGCCTGGCTGGAGCCCGCGCACCACGAGCGGCGCAAGGTTGGCGCGCGCCGCGTACAGCGCCGCCGTCAGACCGGACGGGCCAGAGCCGATGATCACAACGCTATATGTCTCGGACATCGCAACGCTCCTTCTAATCTGCACGTGTCTGTATCATACCACGCCGTCCGAGCGCTGTCTGTGATCCACCATACATACCCCCCGGTAGTATGTGGGACAATCTCGATGCCGCACAAAATCGATCGGCGCATCCCACGAGCGCCCCACACCCCGCCTGCCATGCGGCTGCCAGAAGCGAGGACGAAGGGCGGGTAGCGCCAGACCGCGCGCCAGGGTACGCTTAGCGGGCGGTGGCGAGCGAGCTCTAACCATCCTGCGATCGTTGCCCGACGAGCAGCTCGGGCGTCTGTAGCCAAGGAGCGCGGCGATGCCGGCTCGAACCATCCCACGCCTACTGCTGCAAGGTTGCGCCCTCGCCGTGCTGCTCCTCGGTGCCGGTCCAGCGCTGGCGTCTGCGCCAGCCATCGTCATCAACGAATACCTTCCCGCGCCGAATGGCGGCGGCGAGTGGGTTGAGCTCTACAACCAGGGCACTGTCGCTGTGGACCTGCGCGGCTACAAGATCGACGACTCGACGATCGGCGGGGTGCAGACCACCATCGCCGCCACCATCGCCCCAGGCGAGTTGCTCGTAATCCCGCTCGCAAGCGATATCCTCAACAACAGCGGCGGCGATTCGGTGCAGCTGCTGGACGCCAGCGGCGTCGCCATCGACCGCCACGACTACACCAGCGTGCCGCAGGATAAATCCTACGCCCGCCACCCTGACGGCGGCGCGAGCTGGTCGCTCGGCGTGCCTACCAAAGGCGGCTGGAACGACCCGCGCCCGGCGACGCCGTCGCCCAGCGCCACCACTAGCACAGCCACAGCTTCGCCAAGCGCCACGGCCACCCGTACAGCCACAGCTTCGCCAAGCGCCACGGCCACCGCCACCCGTACAGCCACACCTTCGCCAAGCGCTATGGCGACCGCCACCCGTACAGCCACAGCTTCGCCAAGCGCCACGGCCACCGCCACCGCCACGCTCGCTGCCACCAGCCCACTGACGCCATCACCCACCAACACCCCGCTCTCCACCCAAACGCCGCTCCCCACCGAGACCGATCTGTCTACCGAAACTGCTGTCCCCACTGAGACCGATCTGCCGACTGAGACTCCGCTTCCTAACGATACTGCTGTCCCCATTGAGACCGATCTGCCGACTGAGACCCCGCTTCCTAACGATACTGCTGTCCCCACTGAGACCGATCTGCCGACTGAGACCCCGCTCCCCACCGAGACCGATCTGCCGACTGAGACCCCGCTTCCTACCGACACTGCTGCCCCCACCGAGACGAGCGCTGCGACACTGACCAAAACCCAGACTGCGACAAAGACCCCAACCATAACGAAGACTGCGACGCCGACCACGACCCAGACGGCGACGAAGACGCAGACCGCCACCAAAACCGCCACCACGACGCGGACTGCCACGCCGATCAAAACTGCAACATCGACCAAGACCGCCACCGCGACGCGGACTGCCACGCCGATCAAGACTGCAACATCGACCAAGACCGCCACCACGACGCGGACTGCCACGCCGATCAAGACTGCAACATCGACCAAGACCGCCACTGCGACGCGGACTGCCACGCCGATCAAGACTGCAACATCGACCAAGACCGCCACTGCGACGCGGACTGCC
>JAYUUK010000338.1:0-3484 GCA_043754595.1 Roseiflexaceae bacterium
AAGCGGGCGTAGTCGCCCTCTTTATAGATCACAAATACCCGGCCGTTGGCGGCGATCGTCACCTGCGGGTTGACGCGAAAGCCGCCCCCGCCGGTGGTCACGGTGAACCGTTCGCCCCACGCACCGTTGATCGCACGCGATCGATAGGAGATCGTCGAGCGTCCATCCTGGGTGACCCACGCCGCTCCAACCGTCGTCCCCTGCGGGTTGGCCCCGATCGAGACGCTGGAGTAGTCGGCCTTGCCCTTGGTATCGCCGAGGCCGATGTTCTCGGGGAACGAGCCCTCGCTATCGCCCTTGTTGAAGGCATTGGAGCTATGATTATCGCCCGATCCGGGGTTGACGGACATGAATGCCCGCGAGCCAGCGCCCACGATATCGGGGAATTTCCCATTATCGGTGCCACCCACCGAGAAATTCGTCACGAGTCTGGTATCAAATTGCCCCTCCGCCCGCGCCTGCTGCGCTGCTGCGGGAAGGAGCGCCGCCGAGAGCGCCACAAGCGCTATCAGCAGCTGGGATGTCACACGTCGCATAACAGTACTCGCTCCTTATGGCTGCGTCACATCGACGTTGTCGAAGAAGATCTCGTCCATCGCCAGGGTGTAGATGCCGGCCTGCCCGCTGGCGAGCGTGGCGTCGGTGGCCGTGAGCACCGTCTTGCCGTTCATCGAGGCGGTGATCTCGCTGCCGCTGACCTTGAGCGCCAGCGTGACCCACTCGCGCATCGGGTAGCCGGTCCCCTCGGCGCTGGCGATCATCGTCACCTTGTCGCCCTGCACCAGCTCGAGCGCATAGCGCGGCGACGCCTCGTAGAGCGCCGATGTGGTGCGGAAGCGGTAGAAGCTATCGCCGGTGCGGCGCACGATCAGCCCGGCTGTGCCGTTGTACTGATCGTAGACCTGCGCGGTGATAGTGTAGTCCTGTTGGTCGGCCGGTCCGGCGAAGGCCGCGATCGGGTTCGGCTTGGGCGAGCGCGTGCCCACCGTGCTGCGCTGCGCCAGCCGCCCATCGAGCACGCCCCACAGGGCGCGGTCCTCGGGGATGACGAACGACAGATCGACGAACTCCCACTTCGCTAGCGACGTGTCGTTCTCGAACGAGTCCGAGAACAGCGATGCGCTCGCGACCGAGTTGCCGCCGGCTGGTGCCGCGCCAACCGTCGGCGTCGGCGGATAGTTGAAGGTGAACAGCGGCGTCTCACCCTCGGCACGTGTGCCGTTGCTGCGCGTCAGACCGAAGCCGGCCGCCACAGCGGCGACCAGCAGCCCGGCGACGAGCACGATCCCGAGACGATTACGCTTCATGCGGAAAACCCTCCTTAGCATCGTAAAAATCGTTTGCCCGCTGACGAGCGGCGGCGGCGTCCACCGACGCGCCTGCCCGCCCTGCAACAGATGTGACGGCGGTGCCGCCCTCATCGTTCCCCTGCCGCGCTCCCCGCTACCACGTCGCGATCTGGCGTGAGATCGATGACCGGGGACCGCGAACCGAAATCATAGTGTGGTATGAGCGCGAGCAAAACGTTCTGCATCCTAGAGTGTTTACGATGGTTTGTCAAACGTCGCGTACGAGGTTCGCGCCGCTTCCAACGCCACAAAACACATGAATCTACTCGCTTTCGTTTCGCCAGCGTGTACCGCAGACGGCGCTTTGGTGCGCGCCGCGCCGCCTCCCGCCGCACACTGGTTCTGTGGCAGCCAGCGGTCTCGAACGAAAGATTACTGTAATCTCGCATCGGTCACAACGATGCTCAGCTGGCGCACGCCGCCCTTCTCGCGATCGGTAGTGCTTATCAGACGCACGATATGGCTTCCAGGTTCCACGAGCAGCACAAATCGGTGAGCGGCCGCCTGTGGCGCGGCGCTGAAGCCGCTGGCCGCGCGCCCATCGACGAGCATCGATACGGCTCGCTCGCCCGGCCCGGCCTGGCTGGCGAGCGTCTGCGCTGTCAGGCTGAGCGTTACTGCGCGCGCCCGCTGCGTCGGGTTGACGATGACGATCTCGCCGGCCGCTCCCATCCAGCGCCAGCGCCGCTGGCCGTCGCGCTCCTCATCGTACCAGCCGCCGCCAAAGTAGGCGAACGGGCGCGGCGCGACCGCTGGCACGGCGTAGGCTTCGAGCTGCGCATCGCGGTAGATCGGCGCGGTGTCTGGCATGGTCTCGGCGATGGCCAGAGCGAGCGACTCGCGGCGCTCGGGTGCCACGGCGGCGCGATCGATGGTGACCGTGCGGATCTGGCTGGCGTTGAGCGCCTGGAGCCCATCGTCCGGCTGGCGCAGCAGCGTTGTTGAATCGGGCTGCATGGCCCACAGCGCGCGGACACCGGGCGCCTGGCGCACGAACGGATCGTCTGGTGGGCGCGAGACGAACCCGCCGAGGATCGGCCGGCCGTGGACGATCTGGGCCTCGAGTGGCAGCGAGGACTCGGGGCGGGGCGGCAGATCGAGCAGCGCGCCGGGGGTGGCAGCGGCGCTGGCAAAGAATGGGTGGACGCTCAGGCGGTGGAGCTGCCAGCTCGGCGGCAGCAGCTCGACGGCGAGCAGCAGCGCGATGATGGCCAGCGTCGCGCGCCGGGCCGTGGCGCTGGCGAAACGTTCGAGCAGCCAGCGGGCGCCGAGTGCGGCGAGCGGGGCCAGCGCGAGCGTGGCGATGACGATGAAGTGGCTCGGTCGGCGCGCCAGCTCGACGCCCGGCAGCCACAGCAACGCGCGGTACGGCAGCGGGATGGGCGTGACCCACGCGCCGATCTGGAGCAGCGGCCCGAGCGCCAGCACCCAGGCGGCCAGCAGCAGCGCGCCCCAGCGCCACGCGGCGCGCCACGCCCCCAGCAGCGCCACGCCCGCCAGCGCCAGCGCCGTATAGCCGAGCGCGATGTTCCAGGCGGCGATGTACGGGTGCCAGCTGCGAACCAGCCGCTCGACGGCCGCGCCCCACAGCGGGTGGATCCCGCTCGGCAGCAGCGCGTCGTAGAGGTTGGCCGAGTGGATGAGCACCAGATCGTCGATCGCGCCGCGCGGCGTCGCCTCGCCGCCGCCGCGCGCCCCGATCGCGGGCAGCAGCACTGGCAGCAGCAGCAGCAGACCGAGGCCGCCGACGAGGGCGAGCTGTCTGATCAGCAGCCAGCGGCCGAGCGGGACGCTCGGCCGCACCAGCCAGATCGCCGCGAGCAGGGCGGTGGCGATGCCGACGAAGAGCAGCACGTACCAGCTGGTGTACCCGACCAGCGCCAGCGCCAGACCGGCGAGCAGCGCGTGGCGGGCTGCCCCGGTCTCGAGCGCCAGCAGCAGCGCGTAGGCGTACAGCGCCAGCCACTGGAGCGCGATCCATTCGAGCTGCCCATCCCAGGCCTTGGTGAGATGAAACGGCGAGCACGCGAACACCACCCCGCCGATCAGCGCGCCGGCGAGCGAGCCGCTGACGCGATAGGCCAGCAGAAAGCCAAAAAAGCCGCTCAGGGTGAAGCCCAGCAGCAGCGCGGCAT
>JAYUUK010000339.1:0-10516 GCA_043754595.1 Roseiflexaceae bacterium
GCTTCCGGAACTCGCTGACGTCCGAACGAGGAACGAGGAAGGCGCTCACGCGCGACCTGCCCCCGCCCCCCCCGCGCCCCTACGCCATCCCGCGCGCGCCATCGCCCGTGCCATCCCCCGCGCGCCATCGCCCGTGCCATCCCCCGCACGCCATCGCCCCGTACGGGCGAAGCGGCGCGTGTTCATCCCCTCAGGCGATCGATCCAGGCGCTTGCTTCGCCCCTACGCCATCCCCCGCGCGCCATCGCCCGTGCCATCCCCCGCACGCCATCGCCCGCGCGTCGGCGCTACTTGGCGACGGCGGTGTCGATCGCGGCGCGCACGATCTGCGCGATCTCATCGACGCTCTGCGCCTTGCTGGTGTCGATCAGAGTGCCGTTAATGGCAAACGACGGCGTGCCGCTGATGGCGAGCTTGTCGCCGCTGGCCTGCGCCGCCAGCACCGCCGCCTTGTTCGTCTCGCCGCTCAGACAGCTCGTCACCTTCGCCGGGTCGATGCCGAGCTGGGTGGCGTAAGTCGCAAACTGGTTTTTGGGGTCGGGCAGCGCGCTCCACTGCCGCTGGTTGGTGAACAGCATTTTGTGCATCTTCCAGAACGCGCCCTGATCATCGGCGCAGCGCGCCGCCTCGGCGGCCACCACCGCGTTGGTGTGCTGGCGCAACGGGTAGTCGTGATAGACGAACTTGATCTTACCGCTAGCGACGTAGTCTTTCTCGAACTGCGCGCTGAGCGAGTTGGTGAAGTACCCGCACGCTGGGCACTGGAAGTCGGCGAACTCGGTGACGACGACCTTGGCGTCGGCGTTGCCCTTGAAATTGAACCCATCTTCGGTCTTCCCCGTGGGAACGGTCACGGCCTCCGGTGCCGGCAGCCGCCCCTCCGGCGCTGCCGGCGCTGGCCGCAGCACCAGCGCGGCGAGCCCGGCCACGCCGAGGAGCACCACGACGCCGATGATGATGTAGAACGTGTTGAGCGAGCGGGTCTGGCGCCTGACGGTCCGCCCGCGCGGTTTGCTGGTCATTGTCTGTTCCTTACGTGATTCATTGTCTGTTCCTTACGTGATGTGGTCGTGCAGTTGCATAACGTTCATTATACATGCGCCGCCTACGCCTTTCTAGAGGATCGAATGAGAGCGCGCGGCTAGCGAATCGTCTGCGCCGGGCGGGCGGCGCGCAGCTGCGCATCGCAGGCGGCGTACCAGCCAAGCGGTTCGAGCCCGATCGTGCCGTCCTGGGGGCTGTAGACGAAGATCGCGCGCTCGAAGTACTGGATCGTGCGGCCGTCGCGCCTGGCGATCTCCTCCGTGAGCGGATAGCCGTAGCTGCCCAGGCCGCCGCCGCGCTCCCAGAGACCGAGAAAGCCGCCACCGAGGTTATGCTGCGTCTCGGGGAAGAAGCGCGCGCCAGGGGCCGGCGCGGCGGGCGGGGGCAGGCCGGCGCGCTCGGCCGCGGCCCGCCCGAGCGGCGCGAGCTCGACGAAATACGCCGCGTCGCGGCGATCGTCGTGGCGCTCGATGATCGCGTTAGCGAACTGCTGGCGCACGAGCTGGCCATCCGTCTGCGCTGGGGCGAGCGGGGGCCCAAACCGGGCAGCCCCTCCGTTCATCCGCCAGAAGCGCCAGATCGCCTGGGGGACGACGACGCCGGACTCGATCGGATCGGGCCGCGTCGGGGCGATCGCGTCGAATGTCTCCAGCACTGCCCGCAGCCCGCCGAGATTCTGCGCAAACTCTTCCTGGTTGCCGGTGACGAGCTCGGGGATGACGCTGGCGATCCCCAGGCTCGCCGCCCAGTCGTGCGCGCCGCCGCTGATGGTGTAGCGATCCCAGAAGCGGCTATAGGCATAGCCGGCGCCGGCGGCGTAGGTCTGCGCCAGCGCCTCCGATGGGCCATCGTCGCACAGCGCGGGGAAGACCAGCCCGGCGTTGGAGTGGTAGAAGATCGCGGCGTCTGCGTCCAGCAGCAGGTTGCGCAGCGCCAGGCTCTCCGGCTCCGAGTCCGGGAACGGGCCGCCGGTGTCGGCCGGGAAGCCGCCAGCGCCCTGGACCCGCACCCGCCAGTCGTTCTCGGGGCAGGCGTCCAGATCGCTGTTCATATTGCGGTTGAGGTCCACGCCCCTGGCGTTGAGCCGCGAGCCATTGGCCAGCCCGTCCGGGTTGAGCGTCGGCACGACCACCAGCCGCAGGCTGGGCGGGATCTGCTGCGGCTGGGCGGCGAGCTCGTCTGCCAGCAGCAGCAGCAGCCGGTAGGTGTTGGCCTCTGGCGCGCCGTGGGTATCGCCGACGAGCGCGAGCTTGCGCGGCCCATTGCCAAACGTCAGCGCCGCGATCGGGCGACCCTGCGCCGAGAAGCCGATGACCGTCTGACGCGGCGCGAGCTGTGGCAGCGGCGCTGGCAGGGGTGCGAGCAGCAGAATTGCGGCGAGCAGCAGGTACATGCCACGCATTATAGCAGAGGCGATGGCGCGCGGGCGGCGCGGGGCCATGGCGCGCGGGCGGCGCGGGCGATGCAGGGAGGGGCGAAGCGCGCCGGATCGATCGCCTGGCGGGAGGGATACCGAGCGCTTGCTTCGCCCGTCTGGGGCCATGGCGCGCGGGCGGCGCGGGGCCATGGCGATGCAGGCAATGCGCGACGTGGCGTGCGGCGCGTGTGAGCAAATCGTGCTACAGTTAGCTAGCAGAGCAGCGGAAGGAGGCGGTGTGGCCGCGATCGTCGAGACGACCGATCTAACCAGACGCTACGGCGATTTTGTGGCGCTGGACTCGCTCAACCTGAGCATTCCCGATGGCGCGATCTTTGGCTTCATCGGGCCGAACGGCGCTGGCAAGACCACTACAATGCGGATCCTGACCACGCTGCTCCAGCCGAGCGGCGGGTCGGCGCGGGTGGCAGGGGTCTCAGTGACCGCCGCGCCCCGCGATGTGCGCCGGCTCGTCGGGTTTATGCCGGATTTCTTCGGCGTCTACGACGCCATGAAGACCTGGGAGTACCTCGACTTCTTCGGCCGGGCGTATGGCATCCCGCCCGCCCGCCGCGCCGTCCTGATCGGCGAGCTGCTGGACCTCGTCGACCTCGGCCACAAGCGCGACGCGCCGGTGATGGGGCTCTCGCGCGGCATGAAGCAGCGCCTCAGCCTGGCACGCACCATGGTCCACGACCCGCAGCTGCTGATTTTGGACGAGCCGGCCAGCGGGCTGGACCCGCGGGCCAGGATCGAGCTGCGCGAGCTGCTCAAGGAGCTGAGCGTGCTCGGCAAGACGATTATGATCAGCTCGCACATCCTCAGCGAACTGGCCGAGATGTGTACTCACATCGCGATCATCGAGCGCGGTCGGCTGCTGGCGTCGGGCGATGTGCAGCAGATCCTGCGCTCGCTCAAGCCGCATCGCACCATCGAGATCCGCGTGATCGGCGATCTGGCCGCCGCCGAAGCCGCGCTGCGCGACCACCCCTACGTCCTGCGCGTCGATACGCCGGACGCGCCAGACCCGCCAGACGCGCCAGGCATTGAGGCGGCGCAAGCAGCGACAGGACGCACTCTGGTGGTGGACTTCGACGGCGATGAGGCGGCGCAGGCGGCGCTGCTGGCCGCGCTGATCGGCGGCGGCGTGGCGGTGACCCGCTTCGCCGAGCGCACCGGCGACCTGGAGGACATATTCTTGCACGTCACGCAAGGGCTCATCTGATGGAGATCAACCCGATTTTGGTCAAGGAGCTGCGCTCGCGCGTGCGCGGCAACCGCTCGTTCGTACTGCTGAGCGTCTACCTGCTGGTGCTGTGCGGCTTCGCCCTGATGCTGTATGTGGCGCTGATGCCGCAGGACAGCAACAGCCTGAACGCCGGGCAGGAGATCGGCAAAAATCTGTTTTCGAGCATCGGCGCCATCGCGCTGCTCGAAGTCTGCCTGATCACACCGGCGCTGACCTCCGGCAGCATCGCCGGCGAGAAGGAGCGGCAGACCTACGATCTGCTGATCGCGTCGCTGCTCCAGCCGCGGCAGATCGTGCTCGGCAAGCTGCTCTCGTCGCTGGCGTACGCCGCGCTACTGGTGGTCACCGTGGTACCGGTGATGAGCATGGCGTTCGTCTTCGGCGGGGTCACGCTGGCCGAGATGGGGATCGTGCTGATTGTGCTGCTGGTGACATCGGTGCTATACGCGGCGATCGGGCTGTTCTGGTCGATCGTGGTGCGCAGCGCGCCGATGGCCACCGCGTTTGCGATCGGCACGGCGGTGGTAGTGCTAGTCGGCGTGCCGATCCTGCTGCTGCTGGGCCTGGTGTTGTTTGGGGTGCGCGGGCCGGAGGATCTGCAGGCCGACGCGACGTCGGTGTATGTGCTGCAGCTGCTCTACAGCGTCAACCCATTTCTGGCGCTCTGGCAGACGGGCGAGTCGCTCGACGCCGGTCAGGGCGCGCTGCTCAACAGCGTCAAGCTCGGGAGCGGCGGCAGCGTCTCGGTGGTCAGCCCGTGGCTGCTGTACAGCATGATCTCGGTGCTCATGAGCGCGGCGATCGTGGCGGTCTGCGTGCGGCTGCTGCAGCCAGAGCAGCCGGAGGTGTTCGACACCGAGCCGACTCCCAGGCCGCGCCGCCGGCGGGCGCGTGGCGGTGATGTTGCGGGCGATGTGGGGTAGGGGCAAAGCAGGCGACTGGGACCGAACGCATGAGCGGATGACCGCGCGCCGCTTCGCGCGTACGGGGCGAAACGGGCGCTCGCGGCTTGCCGCCCGGCGTGCCGCGCCCCGCGCGTGGTACGGTGCGGCACGCTGCAAGGTGCTGACGCACCACCGAATCATCGCGGCCGACGCCTATGCGTCGGCCGCGATGATTCGCCGGCGGCCATCGTTCAGGCGGCGAGCGCGACCTCTTTGGTGAACAGCTTGTGGCCGCGCAGCACGATCAGCGCGTCGGTGGCGGCCTCGTAGACCTGCATCTCGCCATCTTTGGAGGCGACGGTGAGCGCGGCGATCACTGCATCGGTGGCGGCCGGCTCGCCGATCTGCCCGAGCGCGCGGGCCGCCGCCTCGCGGGTATACATGTCGGCGTCCTGGAGCATCTCCACCAGCACCGCGACGAGCTGCGGCGTGCCGGCCAGGTCGCCGAGCTGACCGGCCACCACCGCCATCGCCGAGCGAACGAACCTATCGGCCGAGTGGGTCTGCCGGGCGAGCTCAGCGAGCACATCGGGCGAGACGATGCTGTGGCGCAGCGTTCCCATCGCGCGGGCGGCGGCGAAGCGGGTCTCGGCGTCGCAGTCGTGGAGGGCGACCTGAACCAGCGTGCGGGTCAGCGACTCGGGGACATGCGCGGCGCTGGCGATGCTGCCGAGTAGCCTGGCGGCCTGCGAGCGGGCGTTGGCGGTGCTATCGTTGAGCGCATCGTGGATGAGCACCAGGTCGGCAGGCGAGAAGCGGCCGCCGCGCGAGCGCAGCCGCTTGAGCGCGTCGGTGCGGGCCTGGACGTGCGGGTCGCACAGCACCTGGCGCAGCTGAGTCAGCGGCCAGCCGAGCGCCTCGATGTCGCGGTCCAGCGTGATGCGCAGCCACTCCTCGCGCGATCCGTTGAGCCGTTGCCGCGCCGACTGCAGCGTGTTGAGCGCGACGAGCATGCTATCGATCGCGATGCGCAGATCGGGGTTGGCGTGGGTGTCGGCTTCGAGCTGCGAAGGCGTGAGAAACCCGGCGCGCATCGCTCGGCGCACTAGGTAATCGGCGCCTGGGCCGCGGTAGATCTCGCTCAGCGTCACCACCGCATCGACGGGGTGGGCGGCGAACGCATCGAGAAATGGGTGGATGGTCTGCACCGCGAGAAAGATCAGCAGGTTGTGCGACCCGGCGATCTGCACTTCCTGACGCGGGTTGCGGGCGAACGGAACAAGCAGTTCGCCGATCTGCTGCCGCCACCGCTCCTGGTTAAACATCTGTCCCTCGCACAACTATGGGCGACGACACCGAGGTCTACGCCGCGTGATACAGCTATAGTGTAGCACCATTGTAGCACGCTCGATCGGGGCAAGGTTGACAATTAGGTAACAGTTTACGCAACAATTCTCTCTCACCGCCAGCTCAGAGCGCGATGCCAAACCAGCCAAGCGCGGTGATGACGATCAGGCTGAGCGAGAGCAGGCTGATGACGATGGCGATCGTCCAGACGAAGACATTGTAGAGCGGGTGGTTGACGTGCTCGCCCATCAGCTCGCGGTTATTGACCAGGTTGATCAGCGCGAAGAGCTCGATCGGCAGCAGGACGCCGTTGAGGACATAGACTCCGACGAGCACCTGGAACAGCGGCAGGCCGGGGATGAGCGCCAGCAGCGCGCCGAAGGCCAGCAGCCCGGTGAACAGCCCCATGAAGATCGGGGCCTCCTCCCACGAATGCGAGACGCCGCGCTCGAAGCCAAGCGCCTCGCTCATGACGTAGGTGGTGGCGAGCGGCAGCACGCCGGCGGCCAGCAGCGACGCGCCGAGCAGACCGAGGCCGAACAGCAGGCTGGCGTACGGGCCAGCCACCGGCTCCAGCGCCTGCGCCGCCGCCTGCGCCGTGTCGATCACCACGCCGCGCGGGAAGAGCGTGGCGGCGGTGGCGATGATGATGAACGAGGCGACGATCCCGGCCAGGATGGTGCCGACCACCACATCGAAGCGGGTGTAGCGATACTCGTCCATCGTCACGCCCTTCTCCACCACCGATGACTGGACGTAGAGCTGCATGTAGGGCGAGATCGTCGTCCCGATCAGCGCGATCAGGATCTGGAGATAGCCAACGTCGAAGTGCGGCGTCGGGCGGACGGTCTGCGCCAGCACCGCGCCCCAGTCCGGCTTGGCGAGCACGGCGGCGGCGATGTAGCTGAGAAACCCAAGCGTCAGCACCAAGAAGATCTTCTCCATGTTGGCGTACGAGCCGCGGGTGATCAGCAGCCAGAGCAGCACGGCGGCGACGGGCACGGCGATATAGCGGCTGATGCCGAACAGCTCGGCGGCGGCGGCGATGCCGACGAACTCCGAGACGATGATGCCGAGGTTGGCGACGAACAGCGTCAGCAGTAGAAACGCGGTGGTGCGCAGGGTGAAGTTCTCGCGCGCGAGATCGGAGAAGCCCTTGCCGGTGACCGCGCCGAGGCGGGCGCTCATCTCCTGGACTACGCCGACGCAGACCGTCACGATGACCATGGCCCACAGCAGACCGTAGCCGTACGCCGCGCCAGCCGAGGCGTAGGTGGCGATACCGCCTGCATCGTTGCCGGCGCTCGCCGCCAGCAGCCCGGGGCCAAGCGCGAGCAGGTAGGGCCAGATACGGCGGCGGAGCGAGCGGGCACGGCGCGGCGGGGTTTCGATCCTGGTGTTCTGCGGCTTTTCGGTGGTAATCATTGGGCGCCTCTATACAAATGAGCGGGCGTGGCGCCGCTGCCAGACCTCGGGGAGCAGCACGGCGAGCGCTTCATCGACGGTCACGATGCCGAGCATGTGCTGGTCATCGTCGAGCACCGGGACGGCGAGCAGATTATACTCGGCCAGGACCCGCGCCGCGTGCTCGGCCGGATCCTCGGGGTGGACCGTCGGCACCTCATCGTCCATGATCGTGGTCATCGCGGTGGCAGGATCGGCGAGCAGCAGGCTGCGCAGGCGGACGATACCGCGCAGCGACGGCGGCGGCCCATCGTCCCGATCCAGATGGCGTATGCCCTGCATCGCCGGCGCGTCTGGCGCATTGAACGCGACGACATACAGCGCCAGCAGCGGGTCGGGGGCCTCTTCGAGCTGGCGCAGCAGCGTCAGGGCATCGGCGACGGTGGAGCCCTCGCCGATAGCGACGAAGTCGGTGCTCATGATCCGGCCGACGCTATCCTCGTCGTAGGCCAGCAGCTCCTGAACATCGGCGGCCTCCTCGGGATCCATACGCGCCAGAATCTGCTTGGAGATCTCATCGTCCATATCTTCGAGCGCGTCGGCGGCGGCCGACGGCGTCATCTCCTCCAGGATATCGGCGGCGCGCTCCTGGTCCATATCTTCGAGCAGGTCGGCGAGGCGCTCGTCGGAGACCTCTTCGAGCGTCTCGGCGGCGGTCTCGTCGTCCAGCGCGGCGACGATCTCGGCGCTCTCGCGCAGCGACAGCGCGTCCACGATCCTGGCCAGGTCCACCGGGTTGATCTCGGAGAGCCGGTCATAGCTGACCTTGAGCTGCACCGGCGCGGCCGATGCCAGGTACTGGACATCCGACCAGCTGATCAGCTGGCGGCCAACGATCCGCTCGGCGAGGCGGCGCGGCCCGAGGCGGCGTACGAGCGCCTGCGGGCTAATATCGACGCCGATCACGCGGTAGGCGCTCTCCAGCGGCGTGAGCTGGATATCGTTGACGCGCACGATCCGGCGTCCGGTGATATCGATAATCTGGTGGTCGAGCACATCGCGGCCGAGGATGACCTCGCCATCGCGGCGGCGAAACCGCTGGAGATCGACGAGCGACGAGTTGAGCCTGGCCACGCCGTTGAGCTGCTGGAGCTGCGCGACGGGGATGAAAAATTCGCGGCGGCGGTCGCGGACAATAATGCCCGAGATCGGGGGGAACTCATCGTCGCCGATGCGGACGACGATATCGCTGAGCGTGCCGATCGGCTCGTCGCCCTTGCCGACGACGGGCGACCCTTGCAGGGTGGTGAGGAACAGCATCGCGGCCTCCATGCTAACGCTCCGACGGCGCGGCGATCCGATGTGCGGCGCGGTCGGGCGATGGGTGAGGCACCCGGAGCAGGAGCGGCGATGGCGGGAGACGGTGGGGCTTACAGCGCTGGCGCGCTCCCCACCAATCGGGGGAGGCTAGGCGCGGCGAGCCTGGAGACACCATCTGGCCATCGGTGCGCAGCTGCAGCCGAATGCCGAACGTTCGTGACTACCAGGTTGAGCGTCCATTGATCTTTCGCAGCGCAAGGGCCGTGTGCCACAGCAGCACACCAACGCCTGCACTATAGTGAGCGAGCCTCAGGAGTATACATCGAGCATCAGGGCGCGTCAAATCTGCTCAGCTACGCACGCCAGCCGCGCGCAGCGTCGCATCGACGTAGGCGCGCTCATCGTCGCTGAGCGGCGGGCCGGGCGGGTCGGCGGTGTAGTCCAGGCGCAGGTCGTAGCGGGCGCTGGCGTAGACCCGATCGAGCGCATCTTGCAGCGGGAGCGGCACATCGGCATCGGGCGGGGTGAGCGGCACCGGCACACGCGGCAGCCGGTCGCGGAGCGCGATCGGCCAGGCCGAGACTAGCGGCCGGCGTTCGGCGCGGCTGAGAAACACCATAGTAGGATGCGGCGGGGGTCGGGGTGCGCGGCGGCGCCCGCCCAGAGCACTCGCCGCGCAGCAGGTCGATCTCGAGCAGGTGGGTGTTCCGATTGAAGACCTTGCCGCGCTCGCGGGCGTAGGCCTCGGCACCATCCGGCCCCTAGCGCTTGTTGGACGGCGAGAGCAGCTCGATGGCGGTGACGAGCGGCCCATCGCCGACGGCGCGGATCTCGATCCGTGAAAGCCTGGTGGGCACCGACATCGCGCCGATGAGGGTCACCGGCGCAGCGGCGATCGCCACGCCACCATCTTCGGCTTCGGGCGCGAGCTGGGGCGTCCGGCTGTCGAAGACCGCCATATCGGGCACGAATAGCCTGGCCGGCCCGACCTCGATCGTCTCAGCAGTGACATAGGGGGTGATCACGGCGCTGTAGCGCGGCGCGAGCCGAGGCTGGAGCAGATCGCGCAGCACGAATATAAGACTGTTATGCACATCTGGCCAGATATGCCCAGCCTCAAGATACGGATCCATACCGGGGAATGGCTGCACCATCGGTCACCTCCTCGTTTGTGCGCATGATACCACGAGGATGGGCGACGGCGTGACGGCGTGACGGCGTGGCGAGCGATAAGTACGTGCTCGCATTTTGATGGACGTGTGGTACCCTATGCCTACACACCGTCCGAACAACTCACCACAAGGGGGGCGTCTATGGCTACGCATCGATCGCGGCGCGGCGCATTCGCGCTCCTGCTGGTGCTGGCGTCACTGTGTTTCAGCCTTCCGCCAAGCGCCCACGCGTTGCCAAAGCGCGATGAACCTGGCGGCGACCCGACGTGCGAGGAGACGTGGTTCATCACTGGGAGTCTGCTGCTCGATGGGCTGCATCTCGGCAGCGCGGTGGTGCGCACCCGCCCGCTCAACATCATCGCCAACACTTTCAAGATCAACCATGTCGGTGCCAACTGCCGGACGACGCTCTACGGGCTGCCGACCGGCAAGTTCAGCTGGTCGCTGCTGACGCGCCCCGCGACAAGCGCCACCATCCTGAGCCAGACGTCGACACAGATCGCGGCGATTACGCCCGATCTCAACGGCACCTACCTGGTGCGCTTCACCGCCTGCCCTTCGACATGTACGGTGAGCGGGCAGACAATCCCGGCCCAGGCGTTCGACCTGACGTTTATCTCGCAGGAGCGGCTGACCTTGCCCCCGGCCACGCAGCCGGCCAAAACGCCAGATGCCCCCG
>JAYUUK010000340.1:0-3473 GCA_043754595.1 Roseiflexaceae bacterium
ACATGATGGCCATGGTCTTCCGCGACAAAGCCGAGGACCCGCCAAACATCCGCACGGGCCTCTGGATACTGGACAACGCCAGCGGCCGCAGCCCGCTGCAGACGGTCGGCGATCTGGCGCTCGTCGAGGACACCAAGACCGGCGCGCTGGTGGCGGGTGCCGCGCTGATGCGGCAGCGCTGGGAGTACGCCGGCATCCCGTTCGGCGTCGGGCGGCCCGAGCCGGTGGGGACCCACCCAGAGTATCGCAACCGCGGGCTGGTGCGCCAGCTGTTCGCCATGATGCACGCCAGAAGCGAGGGCCGCGGCGACTTGGCCCAGGCGATCAGCGGTATCCCCTACTTCTACCGCCAGTTCGGCTACGAGTTCGCGCTCGACCTGAGCGGTAGCCAGAGCATGCCGTTCAGCGGGATCGCCAAGCTCAAGGACGGCGAGGTCGAGCCCTACCGGCTGCGTCTGGCCGAGCAGGACGAGCTGATGCAGATCGCGCTGATCCACGAGCGCGAGCGCAGCCGCACCCACGACGGGCGACCGATGCTGGTGACCGCGCCGATCGACCTGAGCTACTGGCGCTGGGTCACCGGCGGCATGAACCCCGAGGCCCGCTCGGGCTGGAACACATTTGCCATCTTGGATACCGACGACCGGCTCGTCGGCTACACCATGACCTCGCGGCAGCGCTGGGGCGACGCCTTCTCGGTCTTCGGGCTGGCGCTTGAGCCGCAGATCGCGCTGGCGGCGGCGCTGCCATCGCTGCTGCGCGGGCTGATGGCGCTGGCGCTCGAAGCGCCGACCGCCAAGGCCGACACGCCAGCGGCCGGTCGCGTCGCGTTTGTGCTCGGGCGGGCGCACCCGATCTACGACGTGCTCGGCGAGCGGCTCGCCGGCCGCACCTACCAGCCATACGCCTGGTACGTCCGCGTGCCGGATCTACCGGCCTTCATCGAGCGCATAAAGCCGTCGCTGGAGCGGCGGCTGGCGGCATCGGCGATGGCGGCCCACAGCGGCGATCTCACCATCGATATGTACCGCGGCGGGATGCGCCTGGCCTTCGAGCGGGGCCGGCTGACGGCGGCTGAGCCGTGGCAGCGCCCGATGTACGGCGAGGAGCCGGGGATGGGCATCTCGGCGCTGGTGTTTCTCCACCTGCTCTTCGGCCACCGCAGCGTCGCTGAGCTGCGCGCGTTCTACGCCGACTTCGAGGTCGGCGATGCGGCGCGTCCGTTGGTGGAGGCGCTGTTCCCCAAGCAGACCAGTTGGACACAGCCGTTGGATTAGACAGATTGACGATCGACAATTGATTAGTGGATAAATGCCCGGCCGTCTGGCATCTGTGGCCATCTGTGGCTAACGGCCCGGCATTCGCCATGGCTATCTGTGGCTAACGGCCCGGATGTCCAACATTCGTGAAGATAGCGTCGATGAGTGGATAACGGCCCGGCAAGATGGAGCGACTATGACCACCCCAAAATCATCAGTCTACCGCGACCTGCTGCGCACGTACCTCCTGCCGCTGTGGCCAAAAGTGCTGCTGCTGGCCGTGCTGATCCTCAGCGGGATCGGGCTGCAGGTGCTCAACCCGCAAATCATCCGCTTCTTCCTGGATACCGCGCGCGGCAACGGCGATCTCCAGCCGCTGCTGCTGGCCGGAGCCGTGTTCCTCGGGTCGTCGCTGCTGCTCCAGGTCACCACCGTCAGCGCAACCTACATCGGCGAGGATGTGGGCTGGACCGCCACCAACCGCCTGCGATCGAACCTGGCGCTGCACTGCCTCCAGCTCGATATGAGCTTCCACAACGACCGGACGCCCGGCCAGATGATCGAGCGGATCGACGGCGACGTGGCGGCGCTGGCGATCTTCTTCGCGCAGTTTGTTGTCCAGGTGCTCGGCAGCCTGCTGCTACTCGTGGGCGTGCTGGCGGTGCTGCTGCGTGAGGACTGGCGCATCAGCGCGGCGTTGGCCGTCTACGCCATCGGCGCGCTGCTCATCCTCACCAGGATGCGCGACGTCGCCGTGCCGCAGTGGAAGGCCGCTCGCGAGACCTCGGCCGAGCTGTACGGCTTCCTTGAGGAGCAGCTCTCCGGCACCGAGGACATCCGTTCCAACGGCGCGACGGCTTACGCCCTGCGCAATCTCTACAAGTTCGGTCGCACCCGGCTGGAGTCCGAGCGCCGCGCCGGCACCGCCAGCACACTGATGGTGATAACCTGGCTCGGGCTGTTCACCGTCGGCCAGCTGATCGCCTACACCTCGGGGTTCTACTTCTTCCGCGATGGCGTCCTCAGCCTCGGCGCGGTCTACCTGATCATCTCCTACACCGACGCGATCTACCGGCCGCTCGAGCAGATCACCGAGCAGATCCAGAACTTCCAAAAAGCCGGCGCAGCGATCGGGCGGATTCAGGAGCTGATCACCACGCTGCCCAACGTGCGCGACGGCGGGCGAACGCTGCCGCAGGGGGCGCTCGGGCTGCGCTTCGACGGTGTGACGTTCGCCTATGAGCATACACCGCCGGCGCCCGTGGCGGCGAGCGACAATGCGCCAGACCAGACGGGCGATGCCGAGGCGACCCGCGCCGTGGACGATGAGCTGATGACCGCCGAGCACGATGCCCGGCCCGTGCTCGACGATGTCAGCTTCGCGCTGGCCCCAGGTCAGGTGCTCGGGCTGCTCGGGCGCACCGGCAGCGGCAAGACGACGATCACCCGGCTGCTGTTCCGGCTCTACGAGGCCCAGCGCGGCCAGATCGTGCTGCAAAATGCCGATGCGAGCATCGACTTGACTGAGACCCAGCTCGAAGACCTGCGCGCCCGCGTCGGCATGGTGACCCAGGATGTCCAGCTGTTCCGCGCCAGCGTCCGCGATAACCTGACCTTCTTCGATCGGACGATCGGCGATGAGCGGGTGCTCGCGGTGCTCGAAGACCTGGGGCTGATGGGCTGGTTCGGCGCGCTGCCAGATGGGTTGGACACGATCCTGGCGGCGGGCGGCGCCGGGCTCTCGGCCGGCGAGGCGCAGCTGCTGGCGTTCACCCGCGTCTTCCTGCGCGAACCAGGGCTGGTGGTGTTGGACGAGGCCAGCTCGCGGCTGGACCCGGCCACCGAGCAGCTGATCGAGCGCGCGATCGACAAGCTGCTGGCAGGGCGAACCGGCGTGATCATCGCCCACCGTCTCGCTACCGTTCAGCGCGCCGATAAGATCCTGATCCTGGAGCAGGGCCGCGTCCGCGAGTACGGCGAGTACGGCGCGCTGGTCAGCGACCCTGGCTCGCGCTTCGCCGAGCTGCTGCGCGCCGGCGGCATGGAAGAGGTGCTGGCCGGCTAGCGCCCCCCAAACCCCCGCCCTTCCCCCACGCCGGGGGAAGGGGGCCGAACGCGCGGTGCAGCTCCAGACCGCTGTGCTACACGCCAGCTTGCTCTCGCTCTGGGGCTACAGCGAGCCACTGCCAGGAAACAGAATACCGCTGTGGTGGG